>JALSQJ010000076.1 GCA_026985495.1 Campylobacteraceae bacterium | reverse complement strand
ATTTTGTATCTCTTTATATACATCTTCAAAAAGGGGTAAGTTAGTAAAGATAGACAAAACAATGACCAATAGAGGAATAATAGAAAAAAGAGTATAGTAACTCAAACTTGCCGAGTAGTAAGAGAGTCTATCTTGAAAAAGAGCCGATAGAAAATCTCTAACAAAAACATAATACTCTTTTATTAGTTTTCGTAATTTAATCGGTCTCTTTTTCATAATTACAGACCCATTTTCCCTGGATTTAAAATATTGTTTGGGTCAAAAGATTTTTTAATATCTTTAAATAGTTGAAGCTCTTGTTCATTAAAAGCTATACCCATAAATGGAGCTTTACTTGTTCCAATGCCATGTTCTCCACTTAGAGTTCCACCCATGTCAACTACCATTTGGAATATCTCCTCTATACATCTATGACCCTCATCTATTTGGCTAATATCAATCATAACATTTACATGAATATTCCCATCTCCTGCATGACCAAAACATGGAATTTTAAATCCATACTTCTCTCCTATTTTATAAATATTTTCAAGTGCAGATGGTAGCATTGAACGAGGAACAGATATATCTTCATTTAACTTCTTGTTTCCAAATATAGTGATAGATTGAGATGCATTTCTTCTTGCATACCATAACTCTTTTGCCTCTTCATCATCTTTTGCAACTCTAAATTCACTTGCTCCATTCTCTTTGAAGGAGGTCTCTAAGGTTTCTAGTTGAAAATCAACCTCTTGAGGTACATTTCCATCTACATCTCCAACTAGAATAGCACCTGCATCTGTTGGTAAGTTTACACCAAGTTTCTCAATTAGTGCCTCAATGACTAGCTTATCTAAAAACTCCATTGCTACAGGGTTTGCTCCAGCTGAGAGTGATTTAAAGACAGCATTCATAGCATTGTCAACACTTGGGAAGATACCCATATAGGTTTTTTTGAATTTTGGTTTAGGAATAAGTTTTAGAGTAAGCTCTGTAAGAACTGCCAAAGTTCCTTCTGAAGCTATTAAGATACCTGCTGTGTTATACCCTGCAACATCTTTGATTGTTCGTTTACCTGCACGAATTATATCGCCATTTGTGCGAACAGCACGAAGAGCCATGACATAATCTTTTGTTATTCCATATTTTGCAGCTCTCATTCCACCTGCATTTTCGCTAACATTTCCACCTAGTGTAGAGTACTCTTCACTAGCAGGGTCTGGTGGATAGAATAGTCCAAGCTCTTCAACATGTTTTTGTAAATCCATATTGATAACACCTGGTTGAACTACTGCTACCATATTTTGGGTATCTATCTCTAATATCTTGTTCATGTGTTTCTCCATGGCTAAGATAATACCACCATTGGAAGGTAATGCCCCTCCTGTAAATCCACTTCCTGCTCCACGTGCTGTAATGACAATAAGATTGTCGTTACAGTACTTTAAGATTTTACTAACATCCTCTTCATCTCTTGGAAAAATTACAGCATCAGGTTCAAATCTTGTCCGTGTAGCATCATAACTATAAGCTATCATGTGTGCTTTGTCATCGTAGATATTTTCAGCTCCTACAATGTTTATAAAAGCTTTTAGATGTTTTTTATCTATCATTTTATTTTATTCCTGATACAGCTTGATAGTAGGGAGGGTAATCTTTTTTAGAGAAACCAAAAGTAGAGGTATCCATCTGTTCAAATCTAGCATAGAAAGGTGACATGGCATTTTTTCTATTTGTTTGCATGGCAAATGCACCTAAAAATTTTTTAGAAATTGGGTCTAAAATGACAACTCTATTTGGAACAACAATCAATACTAAACCTATTTGGTTAAGTTGTGCAAATTTTTTAATATTTTCAAGAGTTAAGCTTCTCTCGTCATCTTTCATAAGATTTAACGCAAATCGGTCAGGATGAATCCATGTTTTTTTATATGTTTTGGTAATATGTTTGTAAACCTCTTGGTTAGGTGCAATAAGAAGAGCATTTTCATAGAAGTTTCCAAAAATAACTTTGTCTCCAACAGCTACATTGGTTTTAACATTTGGAATATTCTCATGTAAAATAGCTTGATAAGGCAAAACAGAAGCAGTAGAGCCATTAGAGATAGTAGCATGAGTAATAGCTGAAAGATTATTCCCATAGTTATGTATGATAATACCACTTCGTCCTTTTGGAACACTGTTTGCTAATTGTATCTCACCATTGTTATTAATGTTGGTAATAGTGGTTGTTATGGCGTTTGGTAGAGTTTGAGCAACAAGAAGATAACTTGTTGCTAAAAGAGTAAGTATAATTTTTTTCATCTTTTTCCTTAGAAAATTTAATGATATGATTATACATGTTAAAGATTAATTCAAAATTATATTCCGTTGACTCTAAGAAGTTTAGTTTTTCCAATCATCAAATCAATAGTCATTGCCATACGTTTAAATACTGACTCTTGTCTATATTCAAGACCATGCTTTTTACAAATCTCTTTTACTAATGGTTGAGTCTTTTGATAGAAACTTAGTGGCATATCAGGGAAGAGATGATGCTCTACTTGATAGTTAAGAAAACCATGCATATAGTCTATAAAATCTGAACCCGTATTGTAGTTTACTGAACCCATAATTTGACGAAGGTAGAACTCACCATGTCCTTTATATGGTTTGTTGAACATGTAGATATCTTCTGCTGAGTGGTTAGGAACAATAACCAAAAATGAGTGTAGATTTGTAAATGCTTCAGCCATAACTACAACAATAAGAGCAGATATAACAGCCTCTACACCTAATGGTAAAAAGAGTGCAGGAATCATAATAAAGTGTACTGTAAAATATGGAATATAGTAATCCCACCACAACTCAAAGCCAAAAGGTTTTCTTGGGTCATACTCATATTTTAGTATCTCCATTTTGTTCTCTTCTTTTAACTTCTTGTTTTTTAAAATTCTCAATGTATTTGGTGCATAGTAGGTAAATTTCCATGTTGTAGCAAAAACATAAATAAAAACTCTTCTTAGCCACATAGGTGTTTTAGATTTTATAAGCCATTGCATATTTCGTTCAACATTATCAGGGTCATCAGTCTCACCTAGATGATAGTGGTGCATAATATTGTGTTCATACATCCAAGCTTCAGGCTTAATCCAATCTAGCCAATCCCACCATCGTCTGCTACCTTGTGCAAAATTTCTCTTTTTATACTTCTCTGGAACATTGGGTACTTTATCGTAAGCTCCATGTAAAATAGGGTGTGTAACATTTGCCCAACGACCAATATTTCCTGTACTAATAAGTATAGCAGAGATAATAGCTAGAGACCAAAAAGCAAAACCTGTAAGAGATAGTGCAGTTATAGCAATAAGTATTGCAAATCCTGAAGCAGTAAATATGTATCCCCATCTCTCCATTTTTAGAAGATGTTTAAAATCCTCTTGGGTAGGGTCTCCTATCGATTTTTTTGCCTCTTCAATATCTATTTTGAGTTGCTCTTTATCAATCTGCTCATATGGTGTATATTGTTTTTGTGCATGTGATTCTACTTTTGACATCTATCCCCCTAATATTTTTAATAACTTTTTATTATAGTTTAAATAGTATCAAATATATATATTAGAGTAAAAAGATTATCAATATTATTGATTGTTGTTTACTTTTGACATAGCTTTAAACCAATTTCGCGTAAAATATTTTCTAATATAGCTCTCTGAATGGGGTACAAAACATCTTGCACAGTTTTGATGAATAGCATCTTCACTTATATATCTGCTCCCATCTTTGGAGTTAATACTGCAAGTAGAGAAG
>JALSQJ010000075.1 GCA_026985495.1 Campylobacteraceae bacterium | reverse complement strand
GTATTTCCTTTAGTTCTACCAACATGACCTGCTTGAATAAGAACCGTTGTGTTTAGTACTCTACTATTCCAAATGGCTATAAATAGCAAAATAAACATGCCCCAACCTAAAAAAACTAATATCTTTCTCTCACTCAATAACTACTCCTATGGATACAGCAGATAATTCTGACGTATCTTTTTAAATTTAACTAACCCTTTTTGCCAACTCTTCTTAATCTGCTTTGCACTTTTACCTGCTAACACCTGCTTACGCAATCTATTTGACCCTGCTAACTTATCTATAAAATGACTCTTTAAAAAGAACTTTTTTTTGTACGGATAGTGATGATAAGCATCTAAAAGATAAGAGAGATTAATTCCAGCAGTTGGATTGATAGTCTCATTGGATAAATTAACACCATAACAGATTTTATTTTGATGCTTAGGGTACTTTGCTCCCTCTCGTGAGATAGGTTTAAAAGAGAAACTCTTTTTTGTATAGTATGGGCTACCATAGAGCTGAAACTGTTGAGAAGTTCCACGCCCAACAGAGAAGGTTGTACCCTCAAAAAATGCTAATGATGGGTATAAATAAATAGACAAGTCATTTGGTAAATTAGGAGAGGGTTTAACTGGTAAAGAGTAGTAAGAGTTGTGAGTATAATTTACTAGAGGAATAACTGTTAAGTTAGCTCTCTTATGCCCTTTTAACCACCCCTCACCATTTATCATAAGTGCATACTCCCCAATAGTCATTCCATACAAAATAGGTACAGGGTGCATACCAACAAATGATTTATATTTCAAATTTAGCACCTCTCCATCTATTCGACCACCATTAGGATTTGGTCTATCTAAAACAATAATAGGAATATTTGACTCAACAGCAGATTCCATAATGTAGTGAAGTGTTGATAGATAGGTATAGAAACGAACCCCAACATCTTGAATGTCAAATACCAATATATCAACCCCTTTAAGGTCATGAGGTGTAGGCTTTTTAACTTTTCCATAAAGTGCGATAATGGGTAACCCTGTTTTGGCATCAATACTATTTTTAAGATGCTCACCTGCATCAAATTTACCTCTAAAACCATGTTCTGGTGCAAATATTTTAACCACATTTACCTTCTGTCGTAAGAGTAAATCTACTAAATGCTCTCCATAAACTAAAGAGGATTGATTTACAACAAGTGCAACTCGTTTACCTTTAAGCATAGATAAATAGTTATTCTCATTTTCAGCACCAACAGTAATATTTGAAAATAAAAAGATGGGGAATAGTAGTAGAAGAAAGAGTCTTTTTTTTAACATAATCAATAACTTTATTTTAAAATCATCTCTTCTTGTTTCGCATAGGAGTACAAAACAAGAAGAACTTAAGCAGTAATGAAACGTACCTTTTAACTCCAAGAACAGTTTATAAACTATTTGTAGAGTAATTGTATAAGTTTACAGTGAAATAGTACTTTTAGGTCAAAAAATATATATTTTTACTATAACTTATAAATTTTCGTAACAATTTAACCCAAAACTACATAATATGTGTGATTAAACTGTTTTAGCCGAATCACAATGTCGTTTTTTAAGCATTCCAACCATACTAAGATATGAGTTTAATGCACCAATATAGGCTCTTGCACTTGCTAACATGGTGTCAATATGAAGCCCATGACCAATAATTGCAGGTTCTCCACTATTAAATGAGATTTTAACAGTAACCGAAGCTAGTGCATCTTTTCCTTGTGATACAGACTTTACTTTGTAGTCAAGAAGATGACTCTCTATGCCAGATATTCGCTCTATGGTTTTGAAGATAGAGTCTATTGTACCCTCACCTATTCCTGCCTCTACTATCTCTTGGTTATCTTTTTTAATCTTGACTACTGAACTTGGTACTCCATTGGTAAAATCCATTAACTGAAGTGAGATTAACTCATAAACCTGTGTTGCTTTAGTCATCTCATTGGTAACCAATGCTCTTAAATCATCATCATAAATATCTTTTTTCTTATCAGCCAAAATTTTAAAACGCTCAAACGATTTATTAAGTGCTTCATCTTCAAGAGTAAAGCCTAATTTAGCTAACTTATCTTTAAAAGCTGCACGTCCAGAGTGTTTTCCAAGAACTAAAGTATCATCTTTTACTAGACCAATACTCTCTGGGGTAATTATCTCATAGGTTTCTCGATTTTTCAACATTCCATCTTGGTGTATTCCACTCTCATGAGCAAAAGCATTTTTACCTACAATAGCTTTATTGGGTTGTGGTTCAATACCTGTAATATCTGAAATAAGACGACTTGCAGGATAAATCTCTTTGGTATTTATGTTAGTATCAAAGTTACTAAACTTATCTGCTCTTACTTTTAATGCCATAACAATCTCTTCTAAAGCTGCATTTCCTGCTCTCTCACCTAATCCATTAACAGTACACTCAACCTGTCTTGCTCCATTAATAATAGCTTCAAGAGAGTTAGCAACACCTAAACCTAAATCATTGTGATTATGTACTGAAATAGTAGCTCTACCTTTAGTATATTCGCTCATAATTCGTACCATCTCACCAATCTCATTAGGTAATCTAAACCCTACAGTATCTGGTAAATTAATGGTTTCAGCTCCTGCTTCAATGACAGCATCGCTTATCTCTTTTAAAAATCCTATATCGCTTCGACCTGCATCTTCACAACTAAACTCAACATCTGCAACAAACTCTCGTGCATAGGTAACTGCTCTAACTGCTCTTTTAATTACCTCATCAGGAGTCATCTTTAGTTTATGCTCCATATGAATAGAGGAGGTAGCAATGAAAGTATGAATTCGTCTCATATTCGCTTTAGTAATAGATTCACCTGCTGCTTTAATATCTGAATCAATAGCTCTTGCTAATGAACAGACAGTTGAATTCTCTATACGTTGTGCTATTTTAGATATAGCATCAAAATCACCTGGACTAGCAGCTGCAAACCCTGCTTCAATAATATCTACGCCCAACTTCTCTAGCTGAATAGCAATCTGAATCTTCTCTTCTGTATTCATGGAAGCCCCAGGACTCTGCTCTCCATCTCGCAATGTTGTGTCAAATATTTTAATAATCTCTTTACTCATTAGACTGCCTTGATAAAAATTATATAATTTTACCCAATTAGGCTAAAATTCAACGCAGACTCTAAAATAGTTTATGTTACATCAATTAAAACTCTCTCTAGCTCTTCTATTTTAAGAGGTTTTGACAAGTAAGCATCCATACCTTTTGCAAGATACTTCTCTTTGTCTCCCTCAAGAGCATTAGCTGTTAAAGCGATAATAGGAACATGTCTCAATCGTGTTTGTGCCTCTAACTCTAAAATTTTTTCTGTCGCTTCAACTCCACCCATCACAGGCATCTGAATATCCATAAAGATAACATCATACTGCTCTTTCTCTCTTAGCTTTAATGCCTCTTTTCCATCATTGACAACTGTAACCTCTATCCCCTCTCTAGTTAAAACACTCTTCATAAGCTTTTGATTAATAAGGTTATCTTCTGCAACAAGTGCCTTCATTCCTAAAAATTTAGAGACCGATTTATCAACTTTTATCTCTTTTTTAGGAACAATATTTAAAACCTCTAATGCCCTCATGGTTCGTGTAAAGTTTACAGGCTTATGAAGTGTTATATCAATCTGTTTACTAATCTCTCCTAACTCTTTTTCTCTATTCTCGGCAACAATCAAAACAATCTTTAAAGGCAATGCTAAAAACTGTTCTATCTCCCCCTTTTTTTCAAAACATCGATAATCTATAAATAATAAATCAGGTAATCTATCTTTAGGAAGTGTTAAAATTGTATCAGTAGAGTAGATATTAAATTTAGCACCTTGATACTCAACATATCTCTTTAAACAACTATCAATACTTCGACTATTTTCAGGTGAGATATAAGCAACTTGGAAACGCTCTAAATTAAGTTTTTCTCGCTCTTTTGAATTATCTGTTTTTTCTAAATTTAACGTAAAGTAAAAGAGAGAACCTTTACCCACCTCACTCTCAAGCTCTAGTTTTCCCCCCATACGTTTTACAAATTGGCTAGAGATACTTAATCCTAACCCCGTACCACCAAATTTTCTACTTGTGCTTGGGTCAGCTTGTGAAAAGGCATCAAAAATTATATTCTTCTCTCTACTCTCTACCCCAATACCACTATCTTTTACCATAAATTTTACTTTTACACTACTACTATTTTCAACCAATTTATCTACTGAAACTACTACACTACCTTCATTTACCGTAAACTTAATTGCATTTGAGATTAAATTGGTTAAAATTTGTAATATCTTTGTAGGGTCACCTAAAAGTTCAAGAGGAATATATGGGTCAATATCAACCTTTAGCTCAATATTTTTCTCTCTTGCTTTGGCAACAAAAGTATCTATGGCAGACTCTACCTTCTCAATAAGATTAAATGGTATAGACTCAACCTCAATTTTCCCTGCTTTTATTTTAGAAAAATCTAAAATATCATTAACAATATGAATAAGATGTTCAGAACTCTCTTCAATGATATTAAGCATCTCTCTTTGCTCTTGGGTTAAGTGAGTCTGTTGTAGCTCTTTTGTAAATCCAACAATACCATTTAGAGGAGTTCTAATCTCATGTGACATATTAGCCAAAAAAAGGTCTTTAGCACGACTTGGCTCTTTTATCTCTTTTTCAAGAAACTTGTATATCTCAATACTATTATTACTACTAATTAACTTCTCTAGCTCTTTTTGTTTATGAATGTCTAAATCGCTCTCTATCTCTCTTAAAGTATTGGTTAGGAATAGTCGTTCTCTATTGGTATTTGAGACAATATTAATCATTTTCCATAAAATAAAAATAACTATAATAAGAAGTAGTATTGCAATACTATACTTATACATCTGACGTTCATTATAAATAAATCTACGTTCTATCGATACTCTATACTCCTGAAGTAAAATCATTATACTACTATCAACTATTTTTACTTTTTTATTAAAAACTTTAAGCAACTCTCCTAAATCTATCTTATACTCTCCTCTACTTTGCTCTAAAAATAGTTCAACCCTCTGCTCTCTTCCCATCTTCTCAAATGTTTTACTATCAAATAGAGATTGTAATTTTAAAGAGACCTCCTCATCTATTTCATTAAAGAGATTGGGCAAAACTCTTTTTGATAAGATATCATTCCACAACAATAGATCTTTATCACTCATAACTATTTTTCTAATGATACTGTATGCCAAGAGACTTTTTTCAAGATTAATATTCTCTCTTAATCGAATTAAAGCTACTTCTGTATCTCTATATTTCATATTCATACTGTTTTCAAGATAACTAACGATAGGTTCTAATATACCATTTTGATACTCTTTAACTATAATATCCATAGCCTTTTTACCACTAGAGCTATCAACAAGATATCGTGCCTGATAGAGATTGTCTGAGATAATTTTTGAAACTTGAGAAGGTAAAAGATTACTGCTCTGTTGTAAAACTTTATCAACATTTGAGCGTTTAAATTGAACTGTTTTTTCTGTTCTACTATCCTCTTTTTCTAAATATAATAGTGAAAAAAACTGCTCTTTTTCAAGGGACTCTAAAAGATTATTAATAGCGAAAATACTCTTATAATTCTCTAATCTCTTTTCACTATTTTTATAATTCAGAACAATATTATATGCTTTATAAGAGAATCCAATTAAACCTATAAAGAGTGCAACTATAATAATATATAATGTATTTTGAACTATACTAAATCTCAAATAAAACCCCTTCTCTCTATAAATTCTTCTTATGGTACTCTTCAAGCTCTACCAATATATCTTGACTATACTCAATTGAATCGGTTAATATACAAGGTATAGAGAGACTATCTCTATTAAAAAAACTTCTATTTAGACTCCATAATTCAGAAAACTTATCAACTCTTTTTTTTAAAATCATTAAATATTGATAGTGATTAATATCTTTCATAACCTCATCAATCTCATCAATCGCACTTTTCATCTTTTTATATTTAAAGTCACTTCTTAAACCAATTTGTGATGCCATATAGTAGCTATTTACACGTTCCAAAAGATATTGAGCTTTTTTACTTAACATTAGCATCTTCTCCTCTTCTGAAAACTTATAAGTATGTTCATGTAAAATCGATTTTGCTCCTTCCAAAAATGCATCACTTTGGTCTAGCATCTTTTGAGCATTTTTTAAGGTCATCTTGTCGTTTACCAACTTTTTCATCTCATCTATTTGATATTTAAAATACTCTAATAGATTTTTAGTAGATACCTTTTGAGTTCTCTTTTCAATCTCCAAAATATACAACCCTAACTGTTCTATATTTTCATTAACTCTCCTCTTTAAGATTGTATCTTTTTGCTTATAATAAAAGAAGAAATAATCTTTTGCTATCTTTTGACTAAGGTACTGAATATTCTCAGTAGCCTCAATAATCTGCACATCACCTCTTCGTGATGCACTCAAAAAATTAATAGTTACTGCTATTAAAAAAACAATAGATATAACTTTTTTTATAAAGATAATCATTATTTATACACTGCACTATACAATTTTCCAACCTTTTTCATATTTTTTGAAATTTTATCTGTTGCCTGAAAAATAATTGTACTAATCTTCTTATCACTATAAAGTTTATTTGTTCTCTTCCATAACCTATCAACTTCATTTAGTTTATCTTTAATACTTTGAGTATTACTCTTATTTTTCATTAATCTCTCATGATTTCTTGAAAACTCTGCAATAGTGCTTTTCAATTTTTTCTCAATAGTTTTATCTTTACTATTAGATTGTAGAGCAATATAATATCTTGCTATACGCTCTATTAACACCTGCTGTTGCCCTGATTTACTTGTCCATAGATAGGCTTCTTTTTTAAGACTCTTTTTCAAAAGTTGTTCTACTCTCTTACTTTTATTCAAGACCGTATCACTTAAAGTTAAAATCTCTTTTACATTTTCATCAGTAGCAGACTTTTTTGATAATCTTTTAAAATCTGAACTGCTCTTTTTAATAGAACTCATTATCTTTCGAATTTGAGAACTTTTTGTTTTAGAATTAATTGTAGAGTAAGTTTTATAAAAACTATCCAAACTCTCCTTTAATTGCTGTGTCGCTCTCTCTGTTGATTTATTTTTCTTAACATACAAATAAGCTTTTGCAATACGCTGAGAGAGTATCTGCTGTTGCTTAATAATCTTCACAAGTTCCAATTTTTCTCTATTATATGTCCCAGTTTTTGCTGTTAACATATTTGTAGTAAAAAATATAATCATAATAATTGTATAAAATTTATTCATTTTAGTCTCCTTACTTTATTCTATATAGTAAATTAATTTTAGAAAAGAGTTTATAAGAGACTCTCTTCTAACTCTAATTATAACATTTTTTTTAACATTTAATGTTAAAAAAAGTTACTTTTTAGTTTAAATATATAGATTAAAATAGAGATTTAAATCAATAAAGATTACCAATCATCATCATCTTCAGCCCACTCTTTCTCCATTTGCATCTGTTCATAAGCCTCCTCACTCATTAAAAGCTGTTGCATCTTTTTAACAAATACTGTTCTATTCTCTAACTTAGTAAAATAAGCATAAGTCCCATAAGAGGCAACCACAACAGTCAATACTAAAATAAACTTTTGAAGAGTTGAGAAGGTTTGAATTGGCTCTTTTACCTTTATTTCACAAACACCACCTGGACAGTGCGTTGCTCTCTCTTTTTTTATCAGATTAAAGAGCTTACACCCTAAACATATAGAGAACGCTGACTCTAAAAAGAGAAGTGTCATACAGATAAGACAGACAAAAACTTTAATAGGGTTTGGTTGGAAGTCGATAACTAAGTAGTAGAACATAGGTATAGCTAACATAAGACCAAGCCCCCATGCAAAACGTTTCTGCTCTGCACCTACATATTCAGGAGTTTGATTTTGAACAAAAAAACGTCCCAAAAGCAGACTTGGAGAGTAGCGAGGCTGAATAACTCTTATTAGAAAATCTAAAGCAAAAAAACTTACAAAATATTTAGAAAAAATAGCTGTTCCAAGCATTACTCCATTAGTAAGCCCTAAAAAAGCACCTACAAATAGAATTCCTGCTGCAGCTCTTGCTTCTCTTTCATTTAAAACTCTAACCTCATAACCATTGACCTTTTCACCATAATTAAAAAACTCTTTCAAATCTATTACTCTCTTTTTTATAACTATAATATATTAATAATGCTTAAAAAAGATGATTAATAGCTTACATTCTATCAAAATGGTAAATAGAGTGTCTCTTTCTCAATTTTTTATCTTTCCATGCTAAATAGGAAGCTTTTAGATGGTCATCATCATCTGAAAGCTCTAAGATAATTTTATGAATATGATCTTCTGCTGAGTTACATAACTTAGTCTTCATATCACAATCAAAGACAAACTTATTGGGAGTAGTCTCTTTAACATTTAAAATAAAACGTGGTTGATTCTGTTTTGCACAATAGTGCGTTGCCCAAAGCTCTGTACAGTTGCTATAAGAGTTACAGTGATACATAGTGACCATAGATTTCATAGTATTAGGGAGTAAAATCTCCTCTAAAGTCGCTCCACGACCTATAACTTTATACTCTGTTCCTACAGCATTTACATCACCAACTAAGTGTGCAATAGCAGGATTTTTCTCTGCTCCTGTGGTATCTATCTGTTTTTCTGATTCTGATAAATACCACTTGTCAGCCAAAAGAAAACTCATTCGTTGATAAATCTCCATCACTGTCATTTTTTTTGCTTGTTTTGCTTTAACAACCTCTTCTTTTGCTTGAAGTGCTGTAAATATAACAGAAGCGATTACAAAAACTGCCAATATTAATTTTTTCACTATTTTCCCTCTTCTAATACTTCTTTATTTTCTAAATGAGCCATACGAGATTCTAAATTATTCTCCTCTTCAAACTCTTTAATAATCTCTTGCACTTTAGTACCTTCAATCACCTCAATATCTAAAAGAATAGCTGACATATTTTCAATAGCTCCTGCATACTCTTTAAGCGTCTTTTTAACATACTCATAACGCTCTGTTAATGTTGATTTAATACTTATGTCAATATCTTGTGCCATCTTTTCACTATAATCATTTGATACCACTCCTCCACCAAGGAAAGAGCTTTGAGAGCGTGAAAGAACCATTAGCCCTGCTACATCACTCATTCCATAAACTGAAATCATATCTTTTAAGATAGCTGTTGCACGGTCAAGGTCATTTCCTGCACCTGTACTTATCTCTCCTAAAAAGACCTCTTCAGCAGCACGTCCACCAAGAAGAACATCAACCTCTGCCATAAGCTCATATTTACGCTTTAAAAATCTATCTTCATCATCTGGTAGATGTAGTGTATAACCTAATGCACCTAAACCTCTAGGGATAATAGATACTTTTGTAACTCTAGTTGAACCTTTAGTTAACTCTGCCATAAGAGCATGACCACTCTCATGATAGGCTACAATTTTTTTCTCTATATCTGAAACTTTTCTATTTTTTCTCTCTAATCCAACAAATGCTCTCTCAACTGCTTCAAGGAGTTCAGACTCTCCTATTTTCTTTTTGTTACGACGACCAGAGAGAAGAGCAGCTTCGTTAATTATGTTTGCTAAATCTGCACCTGCCATTCCTGCTGTCTGTTTTGCTACAATCTCCATATCTACACTATCATCAAGTTTTACACTCTTTGAGTGTACTTTTAAAATAGCCAAACGCCCTGCAAAATCTGGCTTGTCAACAAGTACCTGTCTGTCAAAACGCCCTGCTCTAAGTAGTGCAGCATCAAGTGTCTCTGGTCTATTGGTCGCAGCTAACACAATAACTGGTGTATTGGTTCCAAAACCATCCATCTCTGCTAATAGTTGATTTAGCGTCTGCTCTTGCTCAGAGTGACCACCCATCTGATTTCCTGATGAACGCGACTTACCAATAGCATCAATCTCATCAATAAAAATAATAGATGGAGCTGACTTTTTTGCTTGTTCAAATAGATCACGCACACGACTTGCCCCTACCCCTACAAACATCTCCATAAAACTTGAACCACTTACAGAGAAAAATGGAACTTCTGCTTCACCTGCAACAGCTTTAGCTAAAAGGGTTTTACCTGTACCTGGAGGTCCTACAAGAAGTAAACCTTTTGGTATCTTAGCACCAAGTTCAATATATCGCTCTGGATATTTAAGGAAATCAACAATCTCTACAACCTCATCTTTAGCCTCTTGTACTCCTTGAACATCATCAAACTTCACATCAGGTCGTTCAGAACTTATAAGCTTATCTGCTTTACCTGCACCTAAAATTCCACCCATTCCTTTTGACATCTTTTTAGCTAAAAAGAGCCAAATCGCAACAATAAAAATAATTGGTAAAAGCATATTAATATAACGTGCCAATGGACCTTCACCAACTTGTCCCTCATAGGTAATATTATTCTCTTCAAGAAGAGGAATAAACTCCATATCGTAAGCAGGAATATTTTTTGCTACATATTTTGTAGTTCCAGATAGATCTGTTGCTTCAAGCATGGTCGATGTAATCTTTACCGACTTTACCTGTTTCTCTTTTACCATTTTTCTAATATCTGAATATTTCACCTGTTCAACTTTTTTAATTCGTGGGTCACCCATCATTCCAGAGAGGTCACTATCCCCCATAAATGATTTAAAAAGAATAACCATGACTAAGATAAAAATACCAAATGCTAACATTGGATTTTCATTAAAAAAATTGTTGTTTTGTTCGTTGTTTTGATTGTTATTTTGCATATTCATCTATCTATCTAATTTCCTAATTTTATTTTACTTTTTTATAGACAAGTGTCACCCACTCATCTCTCTCTTTTCTCTCTATTAACTCTAACCCACTGTAGGCATCTCTAACTTGCTCCTCTTTTTTGTCCAAAATACCTGAAAGAATTAAAATACCACCAACCTTAGTAGCTCGTTTTAAATCTTCTACAATAAACTTTAGCACATCAGCAATAATATTAGCAATAACCACATCATACTCACCCTTAGCTTGATTTGCTGAACCCTCCCAAAGCTCTTCATACTCTTCACTATTTAGAGCGAAATTCTTTTCACAAGAGTCAACTGAAATAGGGTCTGTATCGCAAAGCTCTACAGTTGCACCTAGTTTTCTACAAGCCAATCCTAAAATACCTGAACCACAGCCTACATCTAAAACATGCTCTCTACTAGTAACATAAGTTCCTATAGCATCTAAACATGAGAAAGTTGTAGCATGATGACCAGAACCAAATGCCAATGCTGGGTCAATTTTAATGTTGATTTTACCCTCTTTTGCTTCATACCAACTTGGATAGATGTAAAATTTTCCTACTTCAATAGGCTCAATTGAGTTCTGATACGATGATATCCAATCTTGATTCTCTTTTATCTCTATTTTATATGAGACTTTAATATCACTTCCTAATGTTTCAAGTAAAGAGTTAATATTATCCTCTACATCACTCAAGCTATTCTCTGAACGAACAATAATACTATTTTTCCCAATCTCAATTCCATCTCCTGCAATATTAGCTACAAAATCGGCTAAAAAATCTACAAAATCTTCATTTTCAATAGTTATTGTTAACTCATAATATTTACTTTTCATTTGCCACTCCAAATGCCTCTTGTAAATCTAATGTCCCCTCATAAAAGGCTTTTCCTACAATAGTCCCATCAATACCTGCTTTTATTAAAGCCTTTATATCACTCATATCTTTTAATCCTCCACTTGCAATGGTCTCCAATCCACAAGCCTCTTGTATAGATTTAGTAAACTCAATATTTACCCCACTCATCATTCCATCTCGTCCTACATCGGTACATATAATAGCTTCTACCCCACAAGATGCAAACTCTCTAGCTAAATCAGTAGCTTTCATATCTGAAGTCTCTGCCCAACCCTCAACAGCCACCATGCCATCAATGGCATCAATTCCTACCACAATAGGATATTTTTTTGCCATAGCCTTGACAAACTCTGGCTCTTTGACAGCGATAGAGCCTAAAATCAATCTATCAATCCCAAGCTCCAAATACATTTTAATGGTCTCTTCATCACGAATACCCCCACCAAGTTCTAGTTTTAGATTACAGTTTTGGCGAATCTTTTTAATCTGCTCTAAATTTTTAGGCTCTCCTGCAAATGCACCATTCAAATCAACCAAATGCACCCACTCGCTTCCCAACTCCTCAAAGCGTTTAGCCACTTGCCACGGCTCATCACTATATATCTTCGCAGACTCCATGAGTCCTTTACTTAATCTTACGGCTTTTCCATCTTTTAGGTCAATCGCTGGTAGTATTATCATTTTAGTTTTCCTTAAATAGGTTTTTTAATTTTTGTTTTAGTTCATTAAAATTTTCATGTGAGAAGTCAAAAGGTGCTTTGGGATAAGCTGTTTTATATATCTGATTCAAAATAGCTTTATGGTTCTCTTTTGATTTAAAATCTGAACACTTCAAAAAAGTCTCTATACACTCTTTTTGCTCTTTTGGTATGGTTGATAAAATTAGTGATTCTAAATAACCACATTGTGCTGTAGGGTCACAAGTAATATATATATCAGATTTTTCTTCTAAATTTAACTCTAAAATTATTTTTTCTAGTTCTGTTTTTGTATTTTGATAACCACCATATTTACTATCATTATTTTCATAATCAGCATCAACTACAAATAAAACTCTCTCTATCGTTCTCTCTTCTATCTTTTGTAGAAGAATTTTATATTCACGATTATTTACATTAAAAAAATTACTCTTAGTTCCAAAACCAAAAAAACTCACTTGCTCAATATTTAAATTTAATTCAGATATTAAAAGTTTCAATAACTCATTATCGTTTGTCTTTTTAGCGTTACCCTCATGTAAAATAGCAACTTTCATTACTCTCTTGCCTCATGTCCATCTTCTAATAGATACTCCAACATCTCAAAATCTCTAACACCTGCTACTCTTCTATTATCTTCTAGTTTTGTTAATTTAATATAATCAATATCTCTATCTTTCTGCTTTTGAGCTATTTTTGTAAAAGAGTTAATAGCCTCTGCCGAATGAGTGGTAGCAAATATTTGGACGTTTTGTTCTTTCGAAATAGATAATATAGCACTCCAAAAAAGTTCCATTTTTGTATAGTGTATTCCATTCTCTACCTCATCTATAAACAGATATCCATTACTACTTGCATAGATAGAACAGATTACCGATATAAAATGTTTTAGCCCATCTCCAAATTGATTAAGGTCTCTATACTCTCCATTTGAAGATTTACATTGAGGAATATCTCCACCTATAATCTTAAAATTTATAACATCCGAGTCAAAACTATTTATATATTTATAAAGAGTATCCTCTTTATCCCTAATTTGAACAGCTATAAATGCCTCTTTTAAACTACTTTTATTTAATCCTAAATTATCTATATAATTAATATTTTTTGAATGCTCAAGTTCAAAAGAGAAGTTGTTAATATTAACTCTAACATCTCTCTCTTTTAATTTAAAAAAGTACTCTTTAACTCCATCATTATCTTTTATATTAAAAGATACTTCATTTATATTTGATTTTGTATAAATATTATTTGAATCTTCAATAAACCTCTTCACTGAAAAATTTATATTTCTATTTTTATCATCTAAAATATCAAGCGTATATCTTGAACTTTTAATTGCAACTAAGGCATACAAAAGAGTTCCAACTGTTTGAGAATTGATATTTACATAGAGAGCCTCCATAAAAGCAGTCTTCCCCACATTATTTTTCCCACCAATAAGATTTACTCTTCCAAATCCCTCTACTTTAAAGTCTTTAAAGCATTTAAAGTTTTTAATCTCTATATTTTTTATGAAATGGTCATTCATTTGCTTCTCCTTGGGTAGGGTGTCAATTTATTGTACCGTTATTTTTATTATCTATTGGTGCAATAAATTGCACCCTACAACTTTACAAAATTCTCAATAATCTTTAAACCATTCTCATGGCTTTTTTCTGGGTGGGGTTGTATGCCGTAGATATTATCTCTGTTTACAGCAGATACAAACTCATAGCCATAATAAGTTTTGCCTATAGCGTATTTGTCATCACATACAGCGTGAAATGAGTGGACAAAATATAGATAGAACTCTTTATCTAATCCTAGAAATAGAGGGTTATCGTTCTGTTTAAACATCTCATTCCAGCCCATATGAGGAACTTTTAGTTTATGGTCAAATTTTTGCTTATCAAAAGCTACTACTCTACCCTCTATAAGCCCTAATCCCTCACTCTCTCCAAACTCTTGGGAGCTTTCAAAAAGCAGTTGCATACCAAGACAAATACCTAAAAGAGGTTTGCCACTTTGAGCATACTCTTTTATGGCACTATCCATTCCATTACTTTTTAAGTGTTCCATAGCATCGCCAAATGCACCAACACCTGGTAAAATAAGTTTATCATAATTTTTTAATTTTGAAGGGTCAGACTCTATA
>JALSQJ010000074.1 GCA_026985495.1 Campylobacteraceae bacterium | reverse complement strand
TTAATTTTAATAACTTAAAGTTTTTAAACCTTGTAATCTCGGTCTTTAAGTACTTTAATTCTACTCCTAAATAGTTAACGAACAGTTAATAACACTAAAGTTTCTGCAAAGTTCTACGGTGGAAAGTGATATTCCTATCTGTTGTTAGGTCATCAAAATCTTTGTAGGTGATGTAGGTGTCGATGACCATGGAGATAGTGTCGTAAAAACCCCCATTCCCATTAAGTGTTCCTATTGGAGTGCCACAACCAGTCAAATTACTATTTTTACCAATATAAGAAATATTCATTTTTATATTATACCCATTATTGCCAGTAGCACCAAAATGGTCACTAATAGTTTCAATACAACCACTACTTCTATCTTTATGAATAGCATACAAAATAGCTAACTCCGTATAGCTTCGTGCCAAAAGCTGTGCTTGTTCTTTTTGATACTGCATGGTAGTTGCTTTAACTGTTTTACCTGTTACATTCATAACAAGTGAAGTTACCATTGCCATAATGACAATAACAAATATAGCTGTAATCATTGAAAATGCTTTTTTACTTTTAACTTTTATCATTTTATAATCGCTTTCTCTTTACATGAACTGATGTTGTAGTCAGCTCCAATATTTTCGGTAGCACATAGTTTGAGTTGGATTACTCCTCCATTTTCGGTGAATTTGAAGACGGAGACATTGGTTAAAAGCAATTTTTTAGTTCCATCAGCTTTATATCTTTCATTGTTCCATGGCTGATAGTTATAATACAGATAAAGATTATAGAGACCATCTCCAATAGGTGCTTCATCTATTGGAACTAAAGCATAAGCAGACCATGTGAAAAGATATCGTTCTGTAATAAGTTTAGAAGAAGTAGTATTAAAATCAAAGCTAGTATCTGTTTCCCATGTAACAGAATGAATACAGCTAGTATTATTATCAACTAAGCCCATACATTTAGCATTTATTTCATCTCCTTCCACTGTTCTTGGAGCAAAAATAATAGCAGGGTTATTAAAAGCTTTAAGCCCAACCTTATTATTTGAAAGATTTTTAATTATTTCATCAACTTTTGAAAGTTTTGATGCTGGTGTTTCTAAAATATCTTTAGTCGAAGCAGTATAATCTGCTACTCCACTCCAATAAGGGGTATCTCCTGCTGAAAAGCTATCGTTGTCGTAGCCTATCCACTCCAAAATGGTTAATTTACTATCATTCACATCTAAAAAATCTAAATCATTAAGTAGTTTATAGTGTGTACTGTCTGATGCATCTTTTGCAATAGCACTTCCACTAACACTATAAGTTAAACGATTGACAATTTGATTAATGGCTAGTTCTGTTTTGGTATTAACATTATAAACAGCTCTTTGTGTTATATAACTCTCGTATACTTGAACAATGATTTGAGAAGAGATAGAAGCCACTATTCCTAAAATTACCAATACAAATATTACTTCTATAAGTGAAAATGCTTTTTTAGTTTTATTAATCATTTTATTCCTCCATCAATTGAGTATTGTCCAATATTACAAGAGAAAGCTTTCATGGTAATACTTTTATTTAACTCTTCAACATTCTGATTAGAAGTTAAATTGACTGTTATAAATTTTATATTTGTTGAATCAGTCGTTGATGTGAAGTTAATATCTGAAATATTAGGAACTAATAATCCACTTAGGGGTCTATCTTCTGCAAAAATCACACTTGTTGAAATACTAATATTTGTATCTACGTAATCAGAGTTACTAGTCTCACTATTAAAAAGCATTAGTCCAAATGGTTCATCATTAAAATCATCTACATCATCAAATTTAAAAATATCTGTTTCATTATTGTCATGATTATAATGATTGTTAATTGTGGCTGTAATAATAGTTGAACTAATACTTCTTAAAGAAGAATTATTCCTATCAGGATAAGTAAAGTAACTGACATTTGTTCTATTAATATCTAATATCTCACCATAATTATCATTTGAAGCATTTTCATCATTGGGAGCATTTCTTTCATCCCAATACATAGAGAGTAGCAGTGAAGTATGAGAAGCAGTTGCTACAATTGCTTCTTGTTGTAGTGCTACATTACTACTTTTGATAGATTGTTGTATTAGCATTGGAGCAGACATTAAAACAATCCCCATAATTACTAAAGCAAAGATAAGTTCTATCATCGCAATGGCTTTTTTACTTTTGATTACCATGACATTTTTCCATTATTATTAGATATTCCTAAGACTTTAGTATCATTAGTATCCAAATCAACTTTTCTCATTAAATTATGTTGAAGTCCATCATCTCCTCCAATTCCTACAATAGATGATTTATTTTTAAATGTTACTGTATAGGAAGATGTACCTAACTCTTCTCCACTTATATTTTCTTTATTAAATCGTAACCAAACATCAGTTCTAATCGCTATTTCTGCTTTAGTTACTTTATCTATATTTCCAATATATGTATCAATATCATTAATTCTACCATTAATAAAAGGTGGAAAGTTAGTTGTTATAGTCGTTTGGACTTCATCATTTAAACTTTCTAATTCTGTAACCTCTCCATCTGTGTTACTATCATGTTCATGAGCTAAATACCAACCTAGATAGGTTTTTTGATTTATTCTTTCTCCTACACTATTCATCTTCATCGTTTCTCTACACCAATTTTGTGTTGGGGTTTTGGTTACACAAAAAAT
Organism: Campylobacteraceae bacterium; assembly: GCA_026985495.1. Lineage (GTDB taxonomy): Bacteria > Campylobacterota > Campylobacteria > Campylobacterales > Sulfurovaceae > UBA1140. The sequence goes on along the minus strand of JALSQJ010000074.1, from coordinate 1,144 downwards.
CTCTACATATAGAGGGGTATTTATTTTAGTTTTATCAGTTGTAGGATAATTTTTCATTTTTGAAGCAACACGTGAAAAGTAAAAAATACGATTCTCTCCAATATCTCCTGTACCATTAACATCATGCTCTTTATTTCTCAATTTAGCACTTAGATTTGAACTGTTAATATCTAAAGAGATAAAATCCACACTAATAGGATTAGTAGCTTCATTAAAAAGCTTTTGCATGTTATATATATAGTTAATATTCATACTTCCATTTTTATCGTTTTTAAATTTGTCTTTTGTTATGTTGATATCTTGCATCATTTTTGTATTGTCTACAGACGAACTCTCACCATTAAAAGCAACTATCTGTTGAGGCTTTAGTTTATTACCTTTTATTGATTGAGGTAATGTCATATTTGTATCACTCCAAGTTCCTCTATCATCTTTAAATGTAAAATGTAATTTAGCAGTTAGAATAGGATTTTCTTCAATACAACTATTTGTAAAGTTACTTAACTGTGTTCCAGTCTCACCTTGTGCAATAATCGTACTATTTAACTCAACACCCATTTTTTGAGATAGTGTTAAATCACTCATATATAGATAATCTTTCCCATTATGGTTAGTATTTGCTAGGCTAGAGTCTATATTAAAGTGATGTGGCATAAATTTCAACTCTATATCATCACTCTCAATATTACACCCAGATTTAATATCTCCATTATTAGAAACAGTACTATCATCTAAAATACAATCCCCATTCTCTTGGTCAATCTCTGTCCAATTACTATCAACAATCTTTAAATTATATTTTCCATAGTTATTATGAGATAGCGTTTTTGTAAATGTTCCATCAGTAAATTTATAATTCAAAGAGCGATTAGAATCATCATTACAACTAATCTTATCATCAAAAATAAGTTGGCTATCTAGTTGAGCTGTTGAGTTTTGAGTATATTTTAATGCCTTTTCTTGGCTACTATATTGCGTTGTATTTGCTTCTACTTTGTAGTTATGCCCTGCTACTAATCTCAATAGAGTGCTTGTATCATAGGTAACGCTGTTATTGTTTTCATCTTTCTCTTTTATGGCTATGTTGTAGGTGGCTGGACGAATGGCGAAGTGGTCTAAACTATCATTTATAATCTCTTTTACA
>JALSQJ010000073.1 GCA_026985495.1 Campylobacteraceae bacterium | reverse complement strand
TAACTTTAAATATTCTAAATGATAATTTTTATAATCTATACTATTTAAAGAGATTTTTCCACTATTTACAATAATCTTATCAAAAGGTAATTCTGCCCCAGTAGAACTACTATTTTTACTACTATTGGTATCAATAAGAGAGGTTAAAAATTTTTTATCAATCTCCACACTATCTAAAACTATATTATCAATATAAAGTACCCTCCTCTTTAGCTGTTTAAAATCAACTTTTAGTGTAATCTCTTTTGCTTTTACTTGATTATTGTAATTTAAATTAGTCAATGTAAAACCTGTTAACAGACTACCACTCATTGAGCCATAATTGATACCATATTGACTTAAAGGCTTTTGTAAAATTTCTAAAAAAATTGATGGATTATTTATAAAATTAAATAGTAAAACAGCTAAAAAGAGAATAGCAATAATAGACCAAGAGATAGCATTATATATCCATAAAAACTGTTTTCTCAAAATACCTGTCCTATCCCTAAATGTAAAGCAAAACCACCAGTAGTTGGGAAACCAACATCTAACCGTAAAGGACCAATAATAGAAAGATAACGCAACCCTAATCCATAAGAGGTGTACCACTCTTGGGAGAAATCATCTACTCTTTGTGAAAGTTTTGAGCTATCTATAAACCCAACTACAGAGAATAGGTCAGTTAAATAGTATCGTGATTCAAAAGAGCCATCAAGCATACTTAATCCACCAATAGGATAACCAGAGAAATGCTCTCCTAAATCTCTATATTCATACCCCCTATTACTCATTGCTCCACCTATAAAAAAATGTTTAAATGGAGGAGTCTCTTGAGATATAGTTCCTGCTTTTAACTTAACTGCAAATACCATATTTTTAAACTCTTTAATATATCTAGCCTCTGCTAATAGTTTAAAATAATCAATATCTGAACCTAAACTTTTCATAGATTTCTCCATATATAAAGATGTATAGTACCCATTTTTTGCATCAAGTGGATTATCTCTAGCATCAACTAAAACTCTATAAAAGAGTGAATTTATCACATAATTCCCTGCTAAAAAGGTGGGAATTCCAGACTCAATTTTAGAACGTTCATGTTGAAAACCAAAATAGTGTTCCAGCCCAATAAGTTTTTTTCCAAATGTAACACGCTCTGTGAATAACTTTTCAACATAAGCATCATAATCCCACTTACTATAACTTAATTCATTTTTAAAACTTATATCTCCTACTAATGGAACTTCAAATCTTGGTTGATAAAAAGAGTTAAACCACTCATATCCACGTTGAGAAATATGAAATTTAACTTTTAACTCACGAAGATTACCTAAAAAATTATGGTCAATATACTCAACCCCACCCCTTGCACCATCTTGGGTATCGTACCCAAGATGAGAAGCAAACTCTTTTGTTTTTCCCTCTTTAAGAGTAATATTAATTGGAGTTTTACCACTAGAGCTATTAAAATCTGGCTCCATCTGAATAGTTTCAAAAACACCAAGCTGATAGATATTTTCATAACTCTCTTCTAACTTTAAAATATTATAAAGCTCCCCCTCCTTATAGGTTATTTTATCTTTTATAAGCTTCTCATCAATTTTAGAACTATTATTCACCTCTGTTGATGCAAAAAAACGTTTTACCCCTCTATTAACACTTATATTCACATCAACACGATATAAATCAAGGTCAACATACGCTTTTGCATCCATTTTAAAAGTGGGATAACCACTCTCCTCTAAAAAAGTCTCTATCTTTTTTTTACTATTAGTAAAATCTATAGTCCTAAATCGTCTATTTTTCTGAAGTTCTAAAAATTTTCTATACTCTTCATCAATAGATATAGAGTGAATCTTAATAGGAGTATTTTTTTTAATATTCAAATAGATAGTATCCCCATCTGTTTTCCCATCTACTTTAGCACGATAATATCCCATACTTTTAGAGTAATCAAGTAAATAGGAGACAAACTCCTCTATTTGACTCTCTTTAAATGTAGGATTCTTTTTCCAAATCTTATAGATAGCAGGGTACTCTATATGGCAGACCTTTAGTAGTGTTGTTCTATCAAACTCACCAGAGAGTAAATCTACATCACCTCTAAACTCAATATTATTAAAACTCTTTCCACTCAATAGCGTAACTATAAATAGTATTATATATATATGTTTTTTCATTCTGATAGATTTTACCATAGAAGAGTAAAAAAATAAATTTTTATGGAGAGATTTAAAGAAAAATGGTGATCACGATTGGACTCGAACCAACGACTTCTTCCATGTCAAGGAAGTACTCTACCAACTGAGTTACGCGATCTCTATTTGAGGTGTGGGATTCTATTCTTTTTTGACTTAAAAAAAGGTTATAAAATCCAACTATCTATCTCTTTTTTTCACCATTATTTACTGTTTTTATATGTTTTAGCCGTTGTGCATGAGTTATGGCAATTGCCATAGCATCTGTAATATCCAAAGGTTTTATCTCTCTTTTAATTCTCAATAATCGCTTAACCATAAAAGCTACTTGCTCTTTTGTAGCTTTACCATTGCCTGTTATCGCTTTTTTTACTTGAAGAGGTGTGTATTCATGGTAATCTCCAATAGAGAGTAGCACTTTTAAAGTTAATGCTCCACGAAACTGTGCTAACTTCAAAACAGTTTGTGGATTATGTGCATAAAAAATATCTTCTATGGCTACCTCTTCTATTTGATGGGCTTCAAAAATAGTATCTAAGCCTACTACCAATTCAGATATTTGCTCTTTTAAAATATTTTTTTTAAATTTAAGTATCCCTGCTTCAACAAGTGAATAGTTTTCACAACTAAAATCAAGTACACAATAACCTAAAACTCGGGTTCCTGGGTCTATTCCTAATATTTTCATTCACACCTTTGTTCACAGTGTGAATAGTTTATGCACACTGCCTTTTAAACCCATATTTTAGCGTTTTTTTGCTAATATTCACACAATTATTCACATTAAGAATTGGAACATTATGAACATAGGAAATATAGTACTTAAAAAACTTAAGCAAGAGATAAGTAACTCGGAGTGGGAAAAATATATAAAAAATTTAAATTATGACAATAGTGCTTCTCGTAGTAATTTAGCACAATTTTACGCACCAAATATGCTCTTGGCAAAATGGATTAAGACCAAATATCAAGATAAAATTGCTCATCTTTTTGAAGTAGAGTCCGATATTCGTCCCAAAGTAATTATCTCTGTTGGTAAAGCAAAAATGCAACAGACGACTCATAAGAAAAATCACAATGAAACAGAGCAAAAAAATCAATCAAAAAGTACCATTCTTAACCCCTCTTTTACTTTTGAAAGCTTTATTATTGGGGATTCAAACCAATTTGCCTACACTACAGCAAAATCAGTAGCTGAAAAACCAGGAGCTATCTACAACCCTCTTTTTCTATATGGTGGTGTTGGGTTAGGTAAGACACACCTTATTCAAGCTATTGGTAACCATCAAATCGCCATGGGAAAGAGGGTTATATACACAACATTTGAGCAGTTTATGAACAAATTTACCTCACATCTACGTTCACAAACTATGGATAGATTTAGAGACCACTTTCGAGAGTGTGACGTTCTTCTTATTGATGATATTCAATTTTTAAGCCGAAAAGAGCAGACCCAAGAGGAGTTTTTTCACACCTTTAATGAACTACATCAAGCAAAAAAGCAGATTGTTATCACTTCTGACAGACAACCTAACAAAATTGCAGGTCTAGTTGATAGACTTAGAAGTCGCTTTGAGTGGGGGCTTATGGCAGATATTCAACCCCCTGGATTAGAGACAAAGATTGCCATTATTCAGAAAAAGTGTGAAAT
>JALSQJ010000072.1 GCA_026985495.1 Campylobacteraceae bacterium | reverse complement strand
ATAATTAGGAATAATAACATATTTTCTGTTGTAAATTGTGTAAAAGAATATAATTTCACATTTACTATTTTAAAGTGTGTAATATTGTGATAGAGTAGTTATGTTCTAGTTATAAATTTTTTGAATATGCTCCATCTTTTTACCCATATTAAGCAGTATCATGTCGGCTAATACAAGTGCCATCATCGCTTCGGTGACGATTGAGCCTCTTATGGCAACACAAGGGTCATGGCGACCTTTTAGTTCAAATTTTATCGCTTCATTTTGAGTGTTTATAGTATCTTGTTCTTGAAAAATAGAAGGGGTTGGTTTAAAATGTGTTTTAACTACAATATCGTCACCATTAGAGATTCCACCCAATATGCCACCTGCATGGTTAGAGCTGAATCCATTTGGGGTAATGCCATCGTTGTTTTGACTCCCTTTAAGAGAGGTTGAAGCGATACCTTCACCAATCTCAATAGCTTTTGCAGCATTTATTCCCATCATTGCAGAGGCGAGTTGTGCATCGAGTTTGTAGTAGAGAGGTTCACCTAGACCAATAGGTACACCAGTGGCAACGGTTAAGACAACACCACCTACTGAATTGTGTCTTTTTTTAGCTGATAAAATAGCCTCCTCTTGTTTAGCTTCTATTTCACTATCAAGTGCATAGAGTTTAGAAGATTTAGCATAGTTAAAATCGTAACTTTTAGCCTTGATTCCATCTACTTCACAGAGTCCAGATTTAATCTCTATGCCGATACTCTGTAACATTAGTTTTGCAATAGCTCCAGCTGCTACTCTTGCTGCCGTCTCTCGTGCAGAGCTTCGCCCACCACCACGATAGTCGCGTAGTCCATATTTGTGAAAATAGGTAAAATCGGCATGACCAGGGCGAAATAGATTTTTTATATTGTCATAGTCTTTACTTTTTTGGTTGCCATTAAAAATCACCATCATAATGGGCGTACCTGTAGATAACCCCTCAAAAGTTCCAGAGAGTATTTCCACTTTGTCATCTTCTTTTCTAGCTGTCTCTAGTTTGCTTTTTCCTGGTTTACGACGGTCAAGTTCAGACTGTATAAAGGCTTCATCTATGGCTAATCCTGCTGGAATACCATCGACAATACACCCTAATGCTTTTCCATGAGACTCTCCAAAAGTGGTCATACTTAAGGCTTTTCCAAAGGTGTTATTCATTAGAGTTCCCCTTTTAATGTTTTTAGTGCAATCTCTGCTGCTTTTTGTTGAGCCTCTTTTTTAGATTTTCCAAAAGCTGTGGCAATAATTTTATTTTGCAACTCAACTGCAATCTCAAACTCTTTTTTATGGTCAGGACCAAAAGCACGAACCAATTTATAGTTTGGAGTCTCTCCAAAATCAGCTTGTGTAAGCTCTTGAAGAGTGGTCTTAAAATCTTTAGATAGAGAGTTTAAATCAATAGTTTCATAGGCTGCTTCAATAAGGTCAATAGCTATTTTTGAAGTAACTTTAAGCCCAGACTCTAAGTATATAGCTCCAATAATCGCTTCAAAAGCATTTGAGAGTAGAGAGGGTTTGTTTCTGCCGTTGTTGTTCTCTTCGGCTGAAGAGATGAGCAGTGCATCACCCAAATTTATGTTAAGAGCAAGTTTTGTAAACCCCTTTTCATTGACTAAAGAGGCACGAATTTTAGAGAGTAATCCCTCATCCTCTTTTGGAAATTTTTGAAAGAGATACTCTCCTACAATAAGGTCTAAGACAGCATCACCTAAGAACTCAAGTCGCTCATTATTATAAGGTTTCTTATAGCTTTTGTGTGTAAGTGCTTCGGTGATGAGGTCATTTCGTTTAAATTTATAGTTTAAAGCCTTCTCTAGTGCTTTAAGGTTTTTCATATTTGTCTCCTTTTTAGACATCTATCTCTATAGTTTCATTGCAATTGGAACTATTTAAAGTAGAGAGTAGCCTGTTTGTGACTCTTTTTTTGCAACTGTTTCCATGATTTGAATACTATCTATAGCGTAACATTTTGGACAGCGTATAAATCCAATAGGGAAGTGTTGTTTGCATTTACTACAACCATAATTAAAGAGCAAGTCAACACTATTATTGCCTCCCTTTTTAGCAGAGATAATAGTATCTATAGCAAAAATATTACTCTTAGGTATAGTCGTTGTAGGTTCAATGACTCCCTTTGCAATATAGATAGCACTTAATATTTTATTGGTCGAAATTATATCTAAGTTGAGGTTTGAAGAGGGTAAGAACCATAAAATATCTAGTATAAAGTGAATTTTATCGGTTTGAATATTACTCCATGCTACCTTTAAATCTAAACTAAAAAGAGCTTTCATAATGGGTCGGTAAGCATAGTGTTCAAGTTTTAAAAGTTGTTGGAGTCTCTCTACTTTTTGATTGGTTGTAATTTTTTTGTTTTGAAGAAGTTGTATAAGTTTAATATGTGCTTCAAAACTTTCGGTTCTCTTTTTTAAAATCTTTAAGGGAATAATGGTTTCTAAAGCTTTGTCATATTGGTGTAGAAGTTCATAGACCACTCCTAAACGGTAAAGTGCTTTAATATTTCGTGGATGTTTATGTAAAATCTCTAAAAAGATAGACTCTGAACGCTTTAAAAAACCTGCTTTAAGATAGGTCTCCCCTAACTCTTCCAAAATCTTCTCTTTTTCAAAAAAGTTAGAGATATTGTTGATAAGATAGAGGTTAAGGTTGATAGATTTTTGATACTCTCCTTGATTCTTAAAAGCTTGTGCTAGTAGAGATAGAGGTTTAACAAGTGTTGGTTCAAAGGGCATCTCTTCTATCTCTAACTGTCTCTCCTCTTGGTTAAAACCTTGTAGAAAATCTTTTAGAGTTTTTCGTCTATTCTTCTCTTTTATGTTGCCCATAACAAAAGAGCTAACAGCAACAATTAGAATAAGAGTAATAATGACCAAAATACTAAAAAGTGGGTCATCATAGGCTGGTAATATACTGTCCAAAAGTTCTCTTTTCTTTTTTTATTTCCCTGTGGGTATGCTTATTTTAACATATTCGATATAATACTATTATGATAGATAACACATCAGTTGAGCAACTCAAAAATAACATCGATATTGTTGATATTATCTCTAACTATATAGAGGTGAAAAAAGCAGGAGCAAACTTTAAAGCAAACTGCCCTTTTCATGGAGAGAAGACACCAAGTTTTGTAATTAGCCCTACGAAACAGATTTATCACTGTTTTGGGTGTGGTGTAGGTGGTGATGCAATTAAATTTGTTCAAGAGTATGAGAAGTTAAACTATCCTGAAGCGTTAGAGAAGATAGCCTCTATGATGAACTTTTCATTAGCCTATACGAAAGGTGGTAGCGACAACAGTGAAGCTCGTAGGCTTTTAGAACAGCTTCAAGAGTGGTATTTTAAAAATTTAGACAATGCACCTACTGCTATGGAGTATTTGAAAAACAGAGGTATTACTCAGCAGTCGATTGAGAAGTTTGGTATTGGATATGTAGGTAGTTCTAATGAACTCATGAACTTTTTATCGAGTAGTTTTTTACCTCTTCCCAAAGCAGAAGAGGCAGGAGTGGTTGCACAGGGAGATAGAGGTGGATTCTATGCTCGTTTAACAGAGCGTATTACTTTTCCTATCTACTCTAGTTCTGGGGCAATAGTTGGATTTGGAGGGCGAACTATTACCAACCACCCTGCAAAATATATCAATTCACCACAGACAAAACTCTTTAATAAATCGCAACTTCTTTACGGTTATGATAAAGCTAAAGAGAGCATATATAAAAATAGGAGATTAATTGTTTGTGAGGGATATTTAGATGTTATTATGTTTCATCAAGCTGGTTTTACAGATGCTGTTGC
>JALSQJ010000071.1 GCA_026985495.1 Campylobacteraceae bacterium | reverse complement strand
GAAGATTATGGCTATGAAGAGTGCTACTACTATGCGAATGAATCCAACTCTAATAGTAGTAGTGACCAATTAAGTTCTCATCTTGTAGATTGTAGTGGAGTAAGATATTAACCATTGCTGTTTTATTAACATATCTTTGTCTTGTTGGGCTTGGAAAAGATGTTTTGGCTTGTGAGTGATGTGTGGTATAATAGGAGGAGAAACTCATGGACATAGAAGAGATAAAAAAAGAGATTATAAAAAAATTAAAACCATTAAATCCTTATCAAGTCATACTTTTTGGAAGTTATGCTTATGGGAACACCTACTAAAGATAGTGATTTAGATATATGTGTTATAGAAAAAGATGAGTCTTTTAAAAGATATAAAAATCGCCAAAGATATTTTGGTAGAAAATTATGACTATTTTATGAAGCATAGTGATAAAAATTGGATAAATACAGCTCTTTATGATGCTAGACACTATGGGGTGGTGCTATATGAACAAAAGTTAGATTAATTGTAGTGCTGATATGTTTCTCTACAAAGCCATTGTCTATTTAAACAGTGGTAAACATTTGCTAGAAGCTTACAATAGCGATGAATTAGAGATTGACATTAATGAAGCTGATAAATTGATTGGGAGAATAAAGGGAGTTTAAAAACTTGAGATTCGATAAAATCGAATTTACAGCATTTATAAGAATTTGCTATAATAAGTATAAAAAAGGAGTCAAAAATGATGGTTTCATTAAATCTAAATGTTAAAGAGAGTGCTTACGACAAGATTATCTATTTTTTAACACATTTAAAAGATGATGTGGTGATTTTAAATAGAGAAAAAGTAGAAATAAAAGCTAAAAAAAGTAATGATGACTATTTCTTTAATACCTTAAGAAATAGAGCGTTAAAAGTAGATAAAAATATTAATATAGATGATATGATGAATGAGATGAATAATGGTCTATCTTGATACGAATGTTTTAATTTATGCTGCGATTGAACAAGATATTGAAAAGAAGGAGACTTCGATTGATGTCATTGAAAAATTGGTAAAAAATGATGCCTTAATTCTCTCTCCTTTAGTAATGCAAGAGTATATTTTTACATTAAGTAAATTGAAAATAGATAAAGAGATTATAGAACACGATACGGCATTCTATTTTAACTTTGTATCTGAAAACTATAACAAAAAGATGTTAGAAGAAGCATTACAAATTTGTCTAAACGAGAAGAATTGTAAAAATATAAACGATATTTTACATATGAAACTGGCTACACAATATGCCAATAAATTATTAACCTACGACAGCGATTTCAAAAAGCTCCAAAAACATACCAATATTGAGATAGAGATTTTATAAACATAAAACCCTTATTAATATCTCTGGCTCAGGTTAATCGAGATATGTGGGTAGATGTTGAGAAGTATGCTAGAGATAAGGCTGTAGAGTTGGGTAGTGTTAATATTCTAAATATTGTTCAGTATAGTACGACACCAAATCGTATTGGTGCAGGTGGAATAGCTGTCTCAAAAGGTTATTATAAGGTACTTTACAATGAAGATTATGGCTATGAAGAGTGCTACTACTATGCGAATGAATCCAACTCTAATAGTAGTAGTGACCAATTAAGTTCTCATCTTGTAGATTGTAGTGGAGTAAGATATTAACCATTGCTGTTTTATTTTAGACCTATTAAACTCATAAATCTACCTGAGCAACCATTCTCTTTTCGGTATGAGAAATAGTTTTTTACATCGCAAGAGGTACAGATGTTGGATAGCTCAATATTCTCTCTTTTTACCCCTATGTTTAAGAGCTGAATTTTATTGATATAGGGTAAGTCTAGCATATATTTCTCACCTTTTTTCTCATAGCTATTTGGAACATCTTTAAAATGTTGTGCTACACCCCAATCTACTTCATAGCAACACTTTCCAATGCTTGGGGCAACTCCTGCAATAATATCTTTTGGATTAGAGTGAAACTCTTGTTCCATTTTTTTAACTGTTTTAACTACTATCTGTTGTTGTGTACCTCTCCACCCTGCATGAACAGCACCTACTACATTTTTAATTGGGTCAAAAAGTAAAATAGGAACACAGTCAGCTGTCAAAATGGTTAATACTATATCTTTTTGATTGGTAATAAGTGCATCACAATTTTCAATAGCATCATCTAAGCTTCTCCAACCCAACTCCTTTGGCTCTTGAATAGTATTAACATTGGCACTGTGTGTCTGATTTGCCACTATGAATTTTTTGTTTGGATATAGAGTTTTAACTTTTTCTCTATTTTTTAAAATCTCTTGAGGTCTCTCTTCTGTATGGAGTGCTAAAGAGAAGTAGTAGGGAGAATTTGGCTCTTTTTGTGTCACCAAATGGTGACACGCATTCTCTTTATCGAGATTTTGGAACGTGTAAAACTTTTGCACCTGTTTATATCTCTTTGACAGAAGAGTTTTCATCTTGGTCAACATAAATCATCTTACGAAGCTTTGCTTTATACTCTTCTATATCACAAGATTTCATATCTGTGACTCCATCTTCAAAGGCTGCATTGGCAACAGCTGAAGCGACCCAAATTAGTGCCTCTTTTGAGAAAGGTGTAGGGATAATATGTTTTTTTCCGTATGCTAAATTGGGGTCTTGGTAGATGGCTTTAACATAATAAGGTACAGGCTCTTTAGCTAAAGCAGCTAGGGCTTTTGCTGCTGCCATTTTCATGTTTTCCGTAATTTTTTTAGCTCCTGAATCCAATGCTCCTCTAAAGATGAAAGGAAAACCTAAGACATTGTTGACTTGATTGGGATAGTCGGAGCGACCTGTTCCTATAATAATGTCTGGTCGTACCTTCTCAACTCTATCTGGGGTAATCTCTGGAGTAGGGTTGGCACAAGCAAATATAATAGCATTGTGAGCCATTGGTTTTACCATTTCAGGGGTAACAGTGTTTCCTTTTGAGAGACCTAACATCATATCTGCATTTTTAAGAGCATCGGTTAGAGTTCGGTCATCGGTCTCAATAGCAAACTCCTGTTTGTATTGGTTTAAATCATCTCTTTTTGTATGTATGACCCCTTTTGAATCAAGCATAACAATATGTTTAGCCCCTAAATTTCGGTACATTCTAGCACTGGCAATCCCTGCTGCACCTGCACCTACAATAACAATTTTGGCATCTTCTATCTTTTTGTCAGCTAACTCTAATGCATTTAGTAGCCCAGCAGAAGTGATGATTGCTGTTCCATGTTGGTCATCATGCATTACAGGAATATTAATACGCTCTTGAAGTTTACGCTCTATCTCAAAACACTCTGGTGCTTTAATATCTTCAAGGTTTATTCCTCCATAGGTGTCAGAGATGGCAACACAAGTATCTACAATAGCATCTATATCTTTAATATTTAAGATAACATCTACTGCATCGACATTGGCAAATGACTTAAAGAGAACAGCTTTCCCCTCCATGACAGGTTTTCCTGCCAATCCTCCAATATCTCCAAGACCAAGAACAGCAGTTCCATTTGAGATAACAGCAACCGTATTGCCTTTATTGGTATATTTATATGCAAGTTTAGGCTCTTTTTCAATCTCTAAACATGGGTAGGCAACACCAGGGGTATATGCCATAGATAGCTCATGTTGTGTTTTACATGGTTTGGTTATTTCAGTAGATATTTTTCCATTAATATGGTACTCTAAAGATTCATTTTTAAATTTGTCCACTTGTGGTTCCTTACAAAAAAGTCTGAAATCTTAGCACACATAGACCTAAGTAGAGTTTTATTTTAACTCTAATATTAATTTTTTATTATTTTAAAAATTATGTTACAATAGAATAAATTAATGTCATGGGAGTGTCAGAAAGATGAAAAGGTATATATATGGAGCAGTAGTATCTCTCTTTTTTGTAGGTTGTGTACATGAACATCAAATTAACATAGGAGATATCTCTATTGAAGAGAGTACTCATAACAGTTTAAGGGCTAAAGAGTACTATATTTCATTTACACAAACCTATTATGACAACAAACTCTATCCCATTAATCAATATTGTGATGACCAGCGAAGCTATCTCTCAAACGATAGGTTTTCAACTGAAACCTATCTTAAAGTTACCAATGTTAGAACCAAGCAAAATAGGGTAGGGAAGTATCCTATTTGGTTTCTACTAAATGATGATGCGAGTAATATCTCTTGTATGAAAAAGAGTGCTAATTTTATTAATAAAGAGCCTTTAGTTGTAAGTAGTAGTGACAAGTTATCTGTAAAGCTACTACAAAAAAATGAAGCTGCCTCTTCAGTTCCAGTACAAGAGTTAGGTATTTTGATGGATATGGTCTCTCTATTTGTACCAAGTACGGCAAATTTTTTAATGCGTACAGAGAATGTTATAAAAGACCCTATTGTGCAGAACTACTTAAATGTAATGGATGATGCATTTAAGCATGGTGATTTAGATGGAACAAAAAGCAAATATTTCAATACAAAAACGAAAAATATTCAAGTTAAACTCTATGTTCCAAAAGATAAAAATTCGATTGAGTTAGGATACATTCTCTTAAGACCTGAGTATCGAACAACATTAACTACTGTAGATGCACCTAATGGTGTGCCTAATTTTAGATCTATCTACACAACTTCTGACCCTAGAATTAAAGATTTAATGAGCTATATATTACCAGATAAAAAAATTGGGGTTGGAGTTGTGGTTGATAACTTTAGACAGGTTGCAGATGAACATCTTATTGAGTCATTGGCATCTTTAAATACAAATTTGATGAACCGTTTTACAAGATATGATAGAGCATTGATTTTGAGTTTAGCAGTACGTCAAAGTGATTTATATAGAAGATTGGTATCAGCAGTTCACTCTAAAAATATAAAAGAGTTAAATCACTATTTAATGCTATTAAATAGTAAAAAAAATCCTCTTAACTCTTTAGAAGATGAGTTAAAAGAGACAGGGTGTGATTATTTTAGTGTAATTTATCAAGCTAAAGAGATTTTAAAACAGATTAAAGAGTCTCAAGAGGAGCAGAGACTTGAAGCAGAACGACAACAGCAAATAGAAATGCAACAACAGATGGCACTACAGAGTATTGAGAACTTTTTGACACCAGTAGCAACATGGAACTATCTTCCTCAAATGTTTTTATCAAATGTGCAAATTAGAAAAACAACAGGTGAAACTTTGAGTATCTCAGATTTGCAACAACGATATAATAGAAGAGAAAAAGTAGCTGACTATGGTTGTTATGTAGCTTTACAAAGAGAGATTCCTATTCAGACAAAAACAGGCTCATTAAAGCGAATGACACTACAAGATTATCTTATTCACCCTAATTATAGTTATGGAAATAGATACGATTATATGGCTATTTCAATAGACAAGAGTAACTTAGTAGATATACTATTTTATAAATTTCAAAAAGAGGGAGATAGTTTAAAGATTAGTCAAATATTGATTGACTCATCAAATCTTTTTATTAGCAGACATCGAGTTAAAGAGATATTAAAAAATAGTCGAGTACAATCCTGTTCAAACACTATAAGGAGATTTTTTTAAAATGTACACAGAAATGTATGTCCGAGTAGGAGAGAGAAGAAAAAAACGAATGGTTATACCTGCAATCTATTTTATAGCAGAGATAACACTTTTTTGGTTAATATTGTCGTTAATACAGTTAGAGTTTAATATTGAACATTGGGAGGCATGGAGTATTATTATATTTGTTATAGCCACACTATATTCAATATTTAAGACAATACATGTTTATAGAAGACAGAAAGATTATCCAGAAAAGTAATAGGTGAAAATTTAGTGGTGACCCCTAGGAGACTCGAACTCCTGTAACATGGATGAAAACCATGGATCCTAACCGCTAGACGAAGGGGCCACTAAATATAGATAGTTACAAATTATAAATGGTGACCCCTAGGAGACTCGAACTCCTGTAACATGGATGAAAACCATGGATCCTAACCGCTAGACGAAGGGGCCATAAATAACTTGTGGACGAAATTATAACTATTTATTCTTAAATAAATATTAAAAAAGACCATAAAAATCAAAGAAATTTACTCTTTTAATTTGTTATAATTCGAGAAAGGATTTTTATGATTAGATTTAAATGGATAGGCACTTCTTTTATACTTCTACTACTCTTTCAAGCGTGTACAGGAAAACTTTTAAAAGAGGAGAGTGCTTTTATTGTCTTAAAAACACCAAAAATTAAATATGCAGATATGGGGTTTATTAGAAATAATAGCTATATATTAAACATTGAGATGTATGCAGCAGGTCAACCGTTGGTGAAGATTGAGGTTAATGGTAATAATATCTGTATGTCAACTTTTGAGTGTATGAGTAAAAAGTTGTTTAATAAAAAAATACTTTCAGAGTATTATCCTGAGACACTTTTAGAGGATATTTTTAGATCCAAACCAATTTTTGATAAAGATGGTTATGAGAAGAGTAGAGATGGCTTTGTTCAAAAAATTAAAAAAGATAACCAATATGATATTAGTTATAAAGTAACAAGTAAAACACGAGTTTTTCGTGATAGAATAAACAAAATTTTAATTAAAGTGAGAGAAGAGTAATGAAGTTTGTAGGTGCACATGTTAGTGCAAGTGGTGGAGTAGATAATGCTCCTCTAAATGCAATGAAAATAGGAGCAAAAGCGTTTGCTCTCTTTACCAAAAATCAACGTCAATGGGTAGCAAAACCACTAGAGCCAAAGATGATAGAGAGTTTTAAAGTCAATCTTAAAAAGTCTGGTATTTTACCTAAACATGTTTTACCCCATGATAGTTATCTGATTAATTTAGGTCACCCTGAAGTAGAAAAATTAGAGAAGTCACGTGAAGCATTTATTGATGAGCTAGAGCGTTGTGAACAGCTTGGTCTTGAACTACTTAACTTTCACCCAGGAAGCCACTTGGTAAAAGTACCTAAAAAAGACCCAGAGTATGATGACAAAATTATGGAAGCAGAGTTAAACTGCTTAGATGTTATTTCAGAGTCACTAAATGTGGCTATTGAGGCAACAAAAGGTTCAAAAGTTAAGTTAGTTATTGAAAATACAGCAGGACAAGGAACTAATCTTGGGTATAAATTTGAACACTTAGCACATATTATTAATGGAGTTAAAGATAAAAGTAGAGTAGGTGTTTGCCTTGATACTTGCCATACCTTTACAGGTGGGTATGACCTACGAACTCGTGAAGCTTATGAGGAGACAATGAATGAGTTTGAGAGAGTTGTAGGGTTTGAGTATCTTAGTGGAATGCATATTAATGACTCTAAACCAAAACTAGGAAGTAGAGTTGATAGACACCACTCTTTAGGGCAAGGGGAGATTGGTTGGGATACATTTAGCTTTATAATGAATGATGAACGTATGAATGATATTCCTTTGATTTTAGAGACAATAGATGAAACAATTTGGGATAGAGAGATAGAAGCGTTGTATGATATGTTAAATTAATCTTTAGTTCATCTTGATATGCTATATTATTAAAAATGATGGAGATAATTAATGCACAAAAAACTAGAAAACTTTATGGGTCGTTTTGGCTCATTTATTCACGATAATCCCTTTAAGGTACTTTTGGTCTTGGCTATAATGTTAGCTTTTCCAATTTCACATGTTCCTCAAATTAAGATGGATACTTCAACTGAGGGATTTATGCACCCAGATGACCCAGTTTTACTTACCTATAATAAGTTTCGAGAGCAGTTTGGTCGAGATGAACGGATAGTCTTAGCAATTGAGAGTGACAATCTTTTCTCTATAGATTTTTTTAAGAAGCTTAGAGAGTTACATAAAGAGATAGAGAGTAAAGTTCCCTATCTTGATGATGTTACATCACTATATAATGTACGAAATACACGAGGTGATGGCGATAAACTGATTACTGATGACCTGCTAGAGCCATTTCCTAAAACTCAAAAAGAGATAGAGGCTATTAAAAAGAGGGTTATGGAGTCTCACTTCTACAAAGACCTATTTATTAGCGAAGATGGTAAGATGACTACACTCATTATTGAGACTGATGCCTACTCTCATAAGGGAGAACAAGAGGTTTCAGTAGAAGATGAGTTTAGTGAAGGGTTTGATGATGTAGCGACACAAAATAGTGTTGATAAACGAGAGTTTTTAAGCGATGAAGAGAACCATGAGCTGTTAGAGAAGATTAAAGAGATTACAGCAAAGTATAACTCTGATGAGTTTAAAATCTACATGGCAGGTTCTCCAGCAGTGAACAATGAGCTAAAAGCACAAATGAGAGCCGATATGCAGAAGTTTATGCGTATTACTTTTATCATTATTTTAATCTTCCTATTCTTGGTATTTAGACGCTTATCAGCAGTTTTCTACCCTCTTTTGGTCATTATCTTATCACTTTTAGCAACTGTAGGAACAATGGCATGGACAGGGGTGGCATTTAAGTTGCCAACACAGATTGTACCCTCATTACTTTTAGCTGTCTCTATTGGAGCTACAGTACATATTCTCTCTATATTTTTTGATAGGTTCAATAGAACAGGAGATAAAAAAGAGGCACTATCTTATACTTTAAGACATTCTGGTTTAGCCATTGCTATGACTTCAATTACAACAGCTATTGGTGTTGGTTCATTTTCAGGTTCAGCTGTTGCACCAATCTCCGATTTGGGGATTTTTGCCTCATTGGGTGTTATGGTTTCACTGGTTTTAACCCTTACTCTTCTACCTACACTCTTAACCATTACCAAGTTAAAGCCAAAGGCAAAAAAAGAGGCAGGAAAGATAGATTTACTTATGAAGAAGTTAGCTATTATTCCTGTTAAATATACCAAAGGTGTATTGGTTGGTAGCATTATAGTAGTTCTGTTAGCATTTGTAGCTTCAACACAGGTTAAGTTGTCTCATAACCCTTTAAAGTGGTTTCAACCAGATAAAGATACACGAATTGCAACCGAAGTAATAGATGAGAAGATGAATGGTACAGTAACTATTGAAGTGGTAGTAGATACAGGTAAGGTTAATGGGTGGCAAGACCCTATTCGATTGGCTAAACTTAATGAGTTCTCTAAAAAAATAGAGCAGTACAAAGATGAGTTTACTCATGTTGGTAAAATTGTCTCTTTAGCAACTATTATGAAAGAGACCAATAGAGCTTTACATGAGAATAAAGAGGAGTTCTACACCATTCCAAAAGAGCAAAATCTTGTATCACAAGAGTTACTTCTTTTTGAAAACTCTGGTTCAGATGACTTAGAAGATGTGGTGGATTCTCAGTTTTCAAAAGCAAGAGTTACCATTAAATTACCTTGGACAGATGCAATTAAAGCTGTAGGGGTATTAAGTCATATAGACAAAGTAGCAAAAGAGACATTTAAAGAGTCTAAGGTTGAGACAACAGGTATGATACCTCTTCTTATTAATACCTTTTCACAAGCTGTTCACTCTTCTGCATTCTCATATATTATGGCATTTATTGGTATTACCTTTATGATGATGTTTATTTTAGGTTCAGCTCGTATTGGGTTAATCAGTATGATTCCTAACTTAGCCCCTATAATTATGGGATTGTTAGTAATGTATATGGGTAAGATGCCACTTGATATGTTTACTCTACTTATTGGTTCTATTGCTATTGGTTTAGCTGTCGATGACACTATACATTTTATGCACAATTTTAGAAGATACTACCTTGAGAGTGGTGACTCAACAAAAGCAATTGAGCAAACCTTTTATACTACAGGTAAAGCTATGGTGATTACAACTTTGGTTCTATCATTAGGCTTTTTTGCCTATATTGCAGCCAATATGATTTCGGTGCAAAATTTTGGGATAATTACAGGTTCTGTAATTATCTTTGCACTTCTTGCCGACCTTCTTTTAGCTCCTGCACTTATGATAGTTGCAGCTAAAAGAGGTTGGATTAAATAATTTTAAAAGGATAACAGATATGAAAGCAAAAAAAATACTATTTTTACTAGGAGTAGGGGTAACGCTACTTACTACAAATCTTATGGCAGATGAGGCTAATGCACGAGCAATTATGGATAGAGTCGATGCAAGAGATGATGGAAAAACACTAGAGCAAGATATGTTGATGGTACTAATTGACAAAAATGGAAATGAGCGTACACGTGACCTTAAATCCTATTCAAAAGATTTTGGGGCTGATGAGCATAAGACACTCTTCTTTAAGAGTCCAGCAGATGTTAAAAATACAGCATTTTTAACTTACGACTATGATGACCCAAATAGAGATGATGACCAGTGGTTGTATCTACCTGCACTTAAAAAAGTAAAAAGAATTCCATCAACTGATAAGAGTTCAAGCTTTATGGGTTCAGACTTCTCATACTTTGATATGACCGACCGTGATTTAGAAGATTATGATTTTAAGATTTTAAAAGAGACTAAAGTTCGTGGTCACGATGCATGGATGATTGAGTCAAAACCAAATAACCAAGCTGTCATTGATGAGTCTGGATATAAAAAGAGCATTGCCATTGTACGAAAAGATAACTACATGGTGGTTCGTGCTATTAACTTCTTGACCAATGGTAAAAAGAAATATCTTGACCTAACAAAGATACATGAAGAGAGTGGTATTTGGTTGGTAGATGAGATGACAATGACTACTAAAAAGGGTAAGCAGACTCTACATAAGACCATTTTAACTTTTAGTAATGAGAAGTTAAATCAACCTATTGAAGATGGTGTATTTACAACTAGAAGATTGGAGAAAGGACTTTAATGTTAAAGTTAATAGTTCTCTCTTCTGTTCTATTCTCAATACTTCAAGCAGATAGTATTGATGATGTAATGGATGGGTTTGATGATGCTCCAGTATCTACTTCAGCAGTTAAAAAGAGCCATGACCTTACAGGTCGCCTAACAGAGCAACTCGCCTTTGGTTACAGTGATAACTCTCCTCATGACAATATTAATTCTCTAAAAAGCTCTTTGTTACTTGACTATGAGCATAAGTTTGAAAATGGATTTAAGTTCAAAACTAATGCAAAAGCCTACTATGATGCTATCTACTCCATCAGAGGAGAAGATAAGTACTCAAAAGATGAGTTAGATGAGCTAAAGAGTGAAGTTGAGCTTTATGATGCTTATATTGAGGGGAGTTTAGCCAAGAATTTAGATATGAAATTGGGTCGTCAAGTGGTAGTATGGGGTCGTAGTGATACCATTCGTATTACCGATATCTTAAACCCTCTTGATAACCGTCGTCCTGCTATGGTGGATATTGAAGATTTACGTCTTCCTGTTGCCATGGCAAAGTTTGACTACTTTGTAGGTGATTGGCGTGTGACACCAATTGCTATTTTAGAGCAACGGTTCTCAAAAAATCCCCCTGCTGGTTCAAACTTTAATCCAACTCCCAATAGACCCTATGAAGAGAGCTATAGTGATGTAACTCCTGCTTTAAGCATAGGTGGAGAGTTCTCTGGGTGGGATGTAAACCTATATGCTGCTAAAGTACATGATGATGTAGGATATTTAAATGCAGGAAAACTAAAACATGATAAAGTAAATATGGTTGGTACTGCTTTTAATCTCTTAAAAGGTTCATGGCTTTTAAAGTCTGAACTGGCTCATTTTGATGGTTTAAAATATAGTTCAACTCAAAATAGAGAGTTTAAGCGAACAGATGGTTTAGTTGGATTAGAGTACAATGGCTTTTTGGATACTATTATCTCTTATGATGCTTCGGTAAGACATATTCACAGCTACGATAACCGATTAAAAAATAGCCCAATAGCAACTCAAAAAGATACCTATCAACACGCTTTTAGAGTAAGTTCAGATTTTATGAATGCAACTATTAAAGGGAATTATCTTCTCTCTCTGTTTGGTAAAAAACTAGATGAGGGTGGTTTTCAAAGAGCATGGATAAAGTATGATATTAGTGATGGTATCTATGCCAATGTTGGTGTAGTTGACTACATTGGAGGCTCAAATCGTTTTGATACAGTGGTAGATAATGATATGATTTTTATGGATATTAGTTATAGTTTTTAGTTCAGGTACTTATTGAATATTAAAATGTAAAACTACAGAAATATCTGAAATAGGGAGTTTGCCTCTCATATTTGGTGGGATAGATATAGGAAAAGTGCGTTGAAGTGTTCTTCTAATGCTCTTTTGAAAAATACTCTTTCCATTAATAAAACGTATATTGTTCACCTCCCCTTGTGTTGTTATATCAAATCGTACTTTAACAGAACCCTCAATATGTCGTCTATAGGCTAATCTTGGGTATCTCTTATTAGCTACTATTTGGTTGCGAACCTCTCTAAGAAATGCTAGTTTTGCCATGCCATTATCTTTAGGAGGTGTAACTATTTTTTTTGTAGGTTTAATAGTAGGTTTCACTACAGGTTGAGGTGGAGCAATAGGCTCAACTCTTTTTACAATCTTTGATGTTTTGTGGTAGGTTATCACTCTCTCTTTAATAACTTTTTTTGGCTTTTTTACTACTCTTTTATGCTTTATCTTTTTAACTATTTTTTTATGTTTTGGTCTATCTTTTATGACTTTTTTAACAACTCGTTTTGGTTTTATCTTTTTTGGTTTTGGTTTATGTTTTACTACTTTTTTTACCACAGGCTTAGGTGTAACTACTCTCTTTGTAGGAGTTGGGGTAGGTGGTACAATAACTTTTTTTATGGGCTTTTTTACAGTAGGTTTAAGAGGAGATAAAAGAGCAACCTTTATAATAGTCTCTCTTTTAGGTGCTTTAAGCCTCTTATCTATCTTTAAAAGATAGATAACTCCTATAGTAATAATAATAGAGATAAAAAGTGACAACAAAAAAGAGAGTCCGTAGCGATTGTAGGTCATTTCTTAGTAATAATTCCTAAATCTTCATACTTATATTTTTTTAGTAAATCTAATATAAAGACAAAATTATCAAACTTTGCATTTTTATCTGAATAGAGGTGAATAGGGGTCTTTTGGTTATGTTTTAATAGCCTCTCTTCTATCTGGTCATGAGCTATTAATACCTTATCAAAATAGACATCTCCATTGGCTTTAATAGATATTTTTAACTCTTTTTTAGGTTTCTCTTTAATCTTACTTGAACCTGTTGGTAAATCTAGTTTAATAAGCCCCGTCTGTATAAACGAAGCAGTGGTTAAGACAATAACTAAAAGCACCAACATAATGTCGATGAATGGAACTACATTAATGGTGTCAAACTTTGCAGAGCGTCGCATTAGTTCTCCTTGTTATAGATAATCCACTTATTAATAAGTACTTCAATTTTTCGGTTTAAATGGTTGTAAAAAAAGATAGCAGGAATAGCTACAACAAGCCCCATTGCTGTTGCTTTTAGTGACAAGGCTAATGAGGTCATAATATGTTTTACATTCATGTCGGCTGTCTGTCCTATGGTATAGAAAGTAATAATAATTCCAAGAACTGTTCCAAGCAGACCAATATATGGAGCATTCGCCCCAAAGCTAGAGATAATAGAGATATTATTGGTAATATCTATCTCTAATTCCTCAAGTCTATTGTAGTTTTTAACATTAATATTTCTGTAAAAGAGCAGACGCTCTATCCAAAAAAAGAGTGTTAAAAAGCTCATAAAAGCAAGGAGTCCAAGCACTCCATAGTCCACAATATTACTAAGTAGTTCTATATTCATGATTTTCCCTCATAATTCAATTATAGATATTATAATATAAATAAATGAGAGTAAAATGAGTTTTACTAAGCTTTTTAAGTATAATAATAAAAAAGTGGTTCTATCAAACTCAGGTTGACAGTTAGTGCTTCAACAGTTTAATGATTTATAAAAATAGATAAAGGAAAAATATGAACTATTACAAACAAATAAGAGAAATAACAAAAAATATACCAACCACAATAGTTGATTTTTCTTTACCAAGAGATAGAACAAATCCACCAACACAAGCTTCATCTAATTTTATTACAAATAAAGAGCAAGGCGATTGGGCAGAAGATTTAATATTTAGAGCTATAAATGAAACATCACAAAATTATATAGCAGTTAGATATGGTAAGTCCGATGATTTGATTGCAGGAGATAAAGGTTTTGATGCATTTTACAATGATTTTCAAGATGAGTTAGACACTATTGGCAAAAGACCAGATTTACTGATTTTTAAAAAAGATGATTTTGATGAAAAATTAGGTTTAAATATAAGCAATATAGAACATTCAAAAATTACAGACTATGTTAAAAAAGCCATTGCAGGTTTAGAGATTCGCTCAAGTGCTTTTTTAATACAAAAATATGAAAAGGAAATGAACGATAGAACAAATTATTATTTAAAAATTGTTTTTGAAATAAAAAAGAAAATTTTAACTGATTATAGAGAGTTACTAGAGCAAAAAGGGAAGAGATATATAGATATCCTAGAAAGCATAACAGAAGATAATATTCAAATTATCAGTTTTAGAAGACCAAGTTGGAATGCAACAGAGGAGTTATCAACTTTAACAAATTTATTTAAAGAACTCAAAGAAGCTATAACTATAATTCAAAAAAGAGATTATTTGAGCATTACTCCAAAAGTTGAAGATTTAAAAGTTGTATATAAATGGATTGAAACCTTCAATGTTCCTCATTTTTATTTTCAAATATTTTTTGATAAATCTTATGCTATTTCATTTAAAAATATCTTAGATATGATTACTCAGCCAGATAAAGAGGGTGAATATTATGAAATTAGCAAAGATGTAAAAAATCAAAATAAAACAACCATTAAAAT
>JALSQJ010000070.1 GCA_026985495.1 Campylobacteraceae bacterium | reverse complement strand
ACACCCTGACATAGCAGCGTGTTCAGACTCAACCATTACATACTCACCATCAATATATCCATTACCAACATAAGAACCATAGTTCTCAACAATTGGTGTTGATGGAGTAATTGGGTAAGCAACAACAACATCTACATCTGCTTGTCTTAAAGCTTGAGATGCTGCATAGTTACCATCCCAAACTTCTCTCTCATTTAAATCAAACTTTACTGCCATAACGACCCCTTATTTTTTCTCTTTTTTCTTTTTCTCTGGCCATGATGCTAGAGACTCATCTAAATCAGCATGTTCATTAAACATCAACAATGATTTAGGGTTTGTAGGACACACCTCCACACAAACTTCACACCCTTTACAGTGGTCATAGTCAATTCCTAACATCTGCTTATCTCTCGATAAGATAGATGAATCAGGACACCATACCCAACAGTTTTGACAATCAATACAGATATCCCTGTTAAATACAGGCTTTTGGACTCTCCATGAAGCAACTGTTGCAGAGTATGAGTTGAAATCAGAATAGACTCTATCTTCAGCTTTTATACCTGCAATACCAGAAGCATTACCCTCAAATGAAGTTAAAACAATACCTTGTGTTACCTCATCCCAACCAACTAGACCATTACCAATGCCAAGCTCTAATTTACCTCTATTATCATTTGCACATAAATTTAACTCTTGTGATTCTACAGACATATCTACCCTCTCCTAATTAACTTCATTGTATGCACGAGTAATTGCTCTCATATTCCCATCAATAATCTTTTGAGGGAATTTAGCCAATACTCTTTTCATACTATCTAAGAAATAATCCAACTCAAACATACCAGAGATTTTTACAAAAGCTCCAAGCATTGGTGCATTTGGCATTGAACGTCCAATCTCATCAAGTGAAATCTGAACACAATCAGCAATAAAAACTCTATCTTCCTTACCTTTAAGTTCAGGAATTCCAGCAATTAACTCCTCTTTAGAGAGGTGTGTTGTAATAATATATTTAGTAGAATCTTTCTCATTCTCTACAATATTATCTGTAAATGCCAATGCAGGGTCAATTACCAATACAAAATCAGGATTCATAAACTTTGCATGGTTAAAAATCTGTTCATCTGAAATTCTATTATATGCTCTAAGGGCAGCCCCTCTCTTTGCAGAACCATACAGGGCAAAAGCCTGAACCTCTTTACCTGTGGTTGCTACAACATCTCCTAAACCTTTAGCACCAGATACGGCACCTTGACCAGCTCGGCTGTGCCATCTAATCTCTGTCATGATTTCTCCTATATTTTTACTATTATGAAGTATTGTAATCACCCCTCTCTTAAAGGGTGTTCATACCTCTACAAAAAATTACAATATTTGCATGAGTGTATAGTTTCTATGCACTATTTATAATTTTCATCACCTTTTTTAATATGTTTCACAGCTTCCAAAACATCTTTACAGATAGTTTTAGTACATTTTTGTAACATTGAATCTGTTGCATACCCAGAGGTAACAGCTATAGAGTTTACCTCTGCATTTTTAGCAGAGTCTATATCCATACAGGTATCACCAATCATCCATGTTTTATGTTTATCATGTTCTAACTTTATTAAAGCTTTTAAAATTGGTTCTTTGTGAGGTTTTGGATTTTCTACATCTTCTCGTCCTATTAATACACTAAAGTAGTGCATAATACCCATGTGTTCTAATAAAATTCGGGAATACTCTCCTGTTTTTGTAGTCACCACACCCAAAGTTGCAAAACTATTTGCTAACTCAATAGCCTCTTTTGCTCCATCTAAAAGTATGGTTTTCTCACAAGAGATGATGCGATAGTGCATCTTGTAGGTGTGAACATACTCATGTACTCTATCTTCTGCGACACCTAATGTTAAAAACATATTATCTAACGTGTGTCCAACTTCATTTTTAATAGCCTCATCAGAAGGAGTCTCTCCTCCTAATGTTTCAAATGCGACTCTAAATCCCTCTAAAATTGCCTCCGTTGAGTCAATAACTGTTCCATCTAAATCAAATAGTATTACTGGCTTCATCCATCTCTTTCATTGTTTGATAGCTTACTATACCATCAACAACTAAATTTTCTCTTGTAGCCTGAAACTCTTCTACTACTCTTTTCATATTTTCAGAAAAGATACCATCTTCCTTTAACTCATACCCAATATCATTCAAAATCTTCTGAACAATATAGACCATAGTCCCACTCTGTCCTACAGATAACTCTTGAAAATTAGCTTTCTCTTCTGCTTGTGTAACTCTGCTCATGATTTAACTCTCCTTGTTCCTTTGTCTAAACCAATCTTATAGGAAAGAGTTTACTTTAAATTAAAATCAAGTAGTTAGTTTTTATCTAAATTTTTTCTAAAGTTTATTATTATTATAACTTATACAATAACTATATGGTATAAAATATAACATGTTCTTAAATATTATAAAATTACTATTTTTTAAGAGAAAATCCTACTTTTTATCTATTGTACTTTTAAAGATAAAGACTCAATAAAGTTTATAAAAACCCTAAACTTTTTTAATATATGTGTAATTTTGTAACGCTTTAAACCAATAGTGGAGCAGAATCTAAAAGCTTTTTAGTATATTTATCTTTAGGATTTTCCATAATCTCTTCAACATCGCCCACCTCAACAATCTTTCCCTCTCTCATTACAGCTACCTCATCAGCAACCCTACGAATAATAGATAAATCATGTGTAATAAAAAGATAAGAGAGTCCCCTCTCCTCTTGTAACTCTTTTAAAAGATTGAGTACTTGTGAACGAACAGTCACATCTAAAGCAGAAGTTGGTTCATCACAAATAATTAGCTCAGGCTCAACAGCTAAGGCTCTAGCAATTCCAATTCGTTGCCTCTGCCCTCCAGAAAACTCATGAGGGTAACGGTAGAAGTGTTCAAACTTCAATCCAACCTTTACAAGTAAATCTTTAATTACCATATCTTGAACACCTCTATCGGCAATTCCAACCTTTAGACTAACCATACCCTCACGGATAATCTCTCCAATGGTCATACGAGGATTAAGTGCAGAGTATGGGTCTTGAAAAACAATCTGTATCTTTCGTCTATAGGCTAAAAGCTCTTTTTGAGATAGTTTTGTCAAATCTACCCCTTTAAAAGAGATAGTTCCATCTGTAACATTAAGAAGACGTAAAATAGCCATTCCAATAGTACTCTTTCCTGAACCTGACTCACCTACCAAAGCCAAGGTTTTACCTTTATGAATGCTCAATGAAATACCATCAACGGCTTTAGTATGTCCTATAGTACGTTTAAAAAAACCTTTTTTAATGGGAAAATGAACTTTTAAATCTTCTATTTCTAATAACTTTTCACCTATCTCACCCTCTTCTCTTTTATCTGTAGAGGGCAACGCATCTCTAAGTAGTCGCTTAGTATAGTCATGTTTTGGATTCTCAAAAAAATTATCACGCGAAGCAATCTCCAAAATTTTACCATATTGCATAATTGCAATAGTATCAGCCATCTGGGCTACAACCCCCATATCATGGGTAATAAACAAAATAGAGAGTTCCCTTTTTGCTTGTATCTCTTTAAGTAACTTTAAAACTTGAGCTTGAATGGTAACATCAAGAGCAGTTGTCGGCTCATCGGCTATTAAGAGTTGAGGTTCACATGCCAAAGCCATTGCTATCATAACACGCTGTTTCTGCCCACCTGAAAGCTGATGAGGATACCAACCGTAACGCTCCTTTGCATTGGGTAAAGCGACCTCTTTAAAAAGAGCTATCACTTTAGACTTAACCTCTTTTTCCCCAACTCCTAAATGCAAACGAATTACTTCTGCCACTTGTTCGCCAATGGTCATCACAGGGTTAAGAGCTGTCATTGGTTCTTGAAATATCATCGC
>JALSQJ010000069.1 GCA_026985495.1 Campylobacteraceae bacterium | reverse complement strand
GATATTGACCCTCTTCCTTATGGTCTGCTTTTTGAGCGTTTTTTAAATCCAGAGAGAGTATCTATGCCCGATATTGATATGGATTTTTGTCAAGCAAGACGGCAAGAGATTTTGGATTATGTTATCAATAAATATGGTCGTGTGAATGTTGCTCAAATTATTACTTTTGGTAAGCTACAAGCAAAAGGTGTTATTCGTGATGTGGCACGTGTCCTTGATATGCCTTATTCACAAGCTGATGCAATGGCAAAACTTATTCCTGATGAGTTGGGGATAGATTTAAAAAGCTCATATGAGAAAGAGCCAAAAATAGCTGAACTTTGTAACAGTAATCCTTTGGCAAAACGTACATGGGATTACGCTTTAGCACTTGAAGGGTTAAATAGAAATGCAGGAACTCACGCTGCTGGAGTAGTAATCTCAAATGAACCTCTTTGGAAAAAAACACCCCTATTTAAACCAACAGGACAAGATACTCTTGCTACTCAATATAATGGTAAATATGTTGAAGATGTTGACCTAATCAAATTTGACTTTTTAGGACTTAAAACTCTAACTGTTATAGAAGAGGCTTTAAAGTTAGTAGAAAAACGACATGGGAAACGGATTAATTTCGTTGAAGAGAATATTAATGACCCTAAAGTCTATGAATATATCTCAACAGGAGAGACATTAGGACTATTTCAGATAGAGAGTGCAGGAATGCAAGACCTTGCCAAAAAGTTAAAGCCAACAGGGTTTGAAGATATTATTGCGATGTTGGCACTATATAGACCAGGTCCAATGGAGTCTGGAATGCTTGATGACTTTGTAGAGCGAAAACATGGAAGAGCAGAGATTACCTATATGTTTCCAGAACTAGAACCAATTCTAAAACCAACCTATGGGGTTATTGTCTATCAAGAGCAGGTTATGCAGATTGTACAGACTATTGGTGGGTTTAGCCTTGGTGGGGCTGACTTAGTGCGTCGTGCGATGGGTAAAAAAATTAAAGAGGAGATGGACAAACTTAAAGAGGAGTTTGCCATTGGAGCAGGTAAAAAAGGTTACGACATGCAAATAGCTAGAGAGCTATTTGACCTTATTGTAAAATTTGCTGGTTATGGTTTTAACAAATCACACTCAGCAGCATATGCGATGATTACCTTTTACACCTCTTATTTAAAGTACTATTATCCTACTGAATTTATGGCTGCTATATTGACACTTGAAAAGAACAATACTGATAAAGTTGTAAAATATGTAGATGAGTTAAAGAGACTTGGAATTACTCTACGACCACCACATATTAACCGTTCAGACTTAGTATTTCAAGCTGATGAGATAGATGGAGAGAAGATAGTATTCTTTGGTATGGGTGCATTAAAAGGTGCTGGAGATGTGGCTATTAACTCCATTATTCAGACACGAAATGAGGGTGGAGCATTTAAAGACATGAGTGACTTTGTCTCGAGAATTGATGCTAGTAAAGTGAACAAAAGAGTCATAGAGACCCTTGCTAAAGCAGGTGCTTTTGATGAATTTGGTCACTCTCGTTGTGCCTTAATTAGCCAAGTTGAGACCATTACCGAAGCAGCAGGTAAAGCGATGTTAGCAAAGAAACAAGCTATTGGTTCACTCTTTGGAGATGGAGAGGAGATGACCTCTGTACAAGTAGAGATAAAAGATATGCCAGAGTATGACCTACTAGATATTTTAGCTATTGAGAAAGAGTCTTTAGGGTTCTATGTCTCAGGACACCCACTAGATAAATATAGAGAACAGTTAGATAATATCAACTATACATTAAGTTCTGAAATAGATGACCTAGCCGATGGTTCACAAGCTCTATTTATTGGTAAAATAGAGGAGATAAACACTCGTATCTCTAAGAAGGGAAATAAGTTTGGAATAGCCAATATTATGGATTTACATGGAAACATTGAGTTGATGCTTTTTGAGAATAGACTACAAGAGTTAGATGAAGATTTTGACCTAAATAAACCGATAGCTTTTAAAGTAAAAATAACTAAAGATGGTGACTTTACTCGAATGAATATCTTAAAAATAGAGTCACTTAAAGATGCAAAAAAAGAGAAAGTAAAAGTCAAAAAAGAGGAGAAGCATACGCCAGAACCACAAAGTGAACCTGTAATTCTAGCTATGAACCTACTCCCTGATGAGAAGATGATAGAGGAGCTATATTGCCTAGCTCAAAAATATCCAGGCAGACACCCTCTAAAACTAACTATTAAATCTAAACTGCAAGATATTATTATTGAGTCAAAAATGAGAGTTAGCCGTTCTATTTTACTAGAAGCAAAAGCATTAGGTGTGTATGAAGAGGAGAAATTGGTAGTTTAACCTCCTCATTTATATTAAAGCTTTGCTTTTAAGCTCTCAACTCTCTTATTGGAAGCTTCAATATCTGATAATTTTACCTCTTTACTCTGAATTAAACTCTTAATAGTATTTACCAAAGTAGAGGTTTTTACCATACTCTTAACTGAAAGTTGGTTTCCAAAAAGTAGAATGTCATCTCCTGCATTAATAGCTAATTTTAGAGTATTTCTTAAACCATATTTTT
Organism: Campylobacteraceae bacterium; assembly: GCA_026985495.1. Classification (GTDB taxonomy): domain Bacteria; phylum Campylobacterota; class Campylobacteria; order Campylobacterales; family Sulfurovaceae; genus UBA1140. The sequence continues at coordinate 1,391 of JALSQJ010000069.1, read as the reverse complement.
TATTAATAGCTCCCATCTGTAAGTCGTCAGTAATAACCACACCATTAAAACCAAACTCACCTCTAAGCTTACCATTAACTATTTTTTTAGAGAGTGTTGCAGGGTATTTTGAGTCTAATTTAGCATTAAATACATGAGCTACCATTACTGTGTCAATAGTTTGAGATTGTGCCAATAGACGATAGGGTTCAAGCTCTATAGGTTTCCAAAGTTTGGTAACATCTACAAAACCTTTATGGGTGTCTCCTAATGATGAACCGTGACCAGGAAAATGTTTAAGTGAAGTTAAAACACCATTATCATGCATTGCATTCATAAAAATAGAGGCATAGTGTACTACCTCTTTAGGGTCTGCACCAAAGGAGCGACCTAATTTATAAATAACATGATTTCTTTTATTAATTGCCAAATCAACATCTGGTGCTAGGTTATAGTTAATTCCTACAGAGGCTAACTCTGCACCCATCTTCTCATAATGCCATTTAACCTTTTCATCACTAAGGCGACTAATATCTTTTGCTTTTGGAAACTTTCCATAAAAACCATATTTGCTTTTAAGTCTCTGAACTCGTCCACCCTCTTGGTCAACAGAGATGAGTAATTTTCCATCTTTTGAACAGGCTTTAAGCTCTTGGGTCAATCGTGCCACTTGTACTCTATTTTCAATATTTTTAGCTTGTTTATGATTAATAGGATTCATATCAAATAGAATAACTCCTGCTAGGTCATATTTTGCAATATCTCTACATATTTGAGAGTTTTTAGGAGCAGATGTTCCCATAAAACCTACCATAAGCATTGAGCCTATCTTCTCATCTAATGTTTTTTCAATAACTGTTGCTCCCTCTTGAACCAAAAGCTCTTGTTTATCATCTACTGCATTTAGACTGCAACCACCCAAAAAAAGAAGGGCTACTAGACTAAGTTTTTTTACATTCATTAATTTCTCCTATAATAAAAATTATTTTTAATAGCTATTTTTAGTTTATTTGGCTATAATTCGCAAAATTTCTGCAAGAGTATATCAAAATCTCTTATTTTTAGGGCTTTATTTGAAGCTCTAACCACATAAGCATCGTAATACTACATATTAATTGTGTATCTATTTGGTATCAGTTGCAAAAATTGGGGTCATAGAACGCCATATTTATACCAAATAATTACTATTTTTATTATAAATAAGCACAATACACTACCCTAAAAAATTTACTATAAAGAAGAACTACCCATGACATTTAAAGAATTTAATTTTAAAGAGACACTAAACCAAGCCATTACTGATGCTGGATTTACAGAACCAAGCCCTGTTCAAGCTGATGCAATTCCTCTTATTTTAGAAGGTCACGATTTAATCGGTCAAGCACAAACAGGAACAGGAAAAACAGCTGCAT
>JALSQJ010000068.1 GCA_026985495.1 Campylobacteraceae bacterium | reverse complement strand
TCTAAATTGTTGTTTTTCATAATAGTTAATGCATCTTCTAAAGCTAAATTATTTAGCTCTTCAGCGTTTACTTTGCTAAAGATAAGTGCTAACGATAGAAAAATAAAAGATTTTTTTAAAATCATTTTAGACCCTTTTAATATAATAATACCTTATGTAAATAATAAGCAAAAGATATTAAAGTTACTTAAAATCATAACTTCTTTTGTGGAAAGTGATTTTAGATTGTAACTTTTTTATATATAAAAATATCTTATTTTAGAGATATATCCTCTTTTCTATATATCCTTTTGCTATAATTTCCTTAATTCTACTATAAGGAAGATAATGCAACATCTTAGTAATTCAGCATTAATTCAAAAATATAATGTTCCCGGCCCAAGATATACCTCCTATCCAACTGTCCCTTTTTGGGATAAGGGAGAGTTGTCATCTATTGATTGGATTAGAACAGTAAAACAAGCATTTAATGAGAGTAATGATAACGAGGGAATTTCACTCTACATTCATATGCCCTATTGTGAAAACTTATGTACGTTTTGTGCTTGTCATAAACATATAACTAAGAACCATACGGTTGAAGATGAGTATATTGATACACTTTTAAAAGAGTGGAAGCTTTATGTAAAACTTTTGGGTAAGACTCCTTTAATTCGTGAAATTCATTTAGGTGGGGGAACTCCAACGTTTTTCTCTTCTAAAAATTTAAAACGGCTTATTGATGGTATTTTTAGCGATGCAATTCGCTATAAAACGTATGATTTCTCTTATGAAGCACACCCTAATGAGACAACAAAAGAGCAGATTCAGTCACTATTTGATTTAGGATTTAAGCGAACTAGTTTTGGAATTCAAGATTATGACCTAAAAGTTCAAAAAGCAATTCATCGGATACAGCCCCTAGAGAGTGTAGCAAGGGTAAATAGATGGGCAAGAGAGATTGGCTATGAATCTATTTCACACGATATTATTTTTGGTCTGCCTCATCAAACTAAAGAGAGTATTATTAATACGATTAAGAGAACAGTTGAGTTTAAACCAGATAGAATTGCTTACTATAGTTATGCTCATGTACCATGGATAAAAGGGGTAGGGCAGAGAGGTTTTGATGAGAATGACCTACCTAAAGATGAGTATAAACGAGAGTTGTATGAGTTAGGAAAAAAACTTTTTTTTGAAGCAGGTTATGAAGAGATAGGAATGGATCATTTTGCTTTACCAACCGATAAGATGTATAAAGCAATGGTAGAGAAACGATTACATCGAAACTTTATGGGCTATACAGCAGGAAAAACTAAACTAATGATAGGTCTAGGTATGTCCTCTATCTCTGATTCATGGTACGCTTTTGCTCAAAATGAGAAACGGGTAGAAGATTATGTTAGACGTGTCAATGAGGGTAAATTACCTATTTTTAGAGGACATATTTTAACTGATGAAGATTTGGTTGTTCGTCAACATATTTTAAATCTTATGTGTAATCTTGAAACCTCATGGGCTACCGAGGAGATGAAATTGGAAAATATAGATGAGATTATTGAACGCTTAGAGGAGATGAAAAGTGACAATCTTATAGAGATTTATGAAGATAAATTGGTAGTTAAAGAGGAGAGTAGAATGTTTGTACGAAATGTTTGTATGGCATTTGATTTACGATTAGCACAATGTCAACCAGAAGGAAGAATATTCTCTATGACAATTTAATAACCATAGAGAAACATTAGAAGTTAGATACTAACGTGACTCACGCTAATACAAGCTTCTAGTTTAGATAGTTCTGAAAGCACAGCTTTTGTAATCTCTCCATCCACTTTTACCACAGCTAAAGCTCTGGAGTTTTTATCTCTTCCTAATCTAAAGTCAGAAATATTTAATTTATGTGAAGCAACAATTTTCCCTACATCACCAATTACACCTGGAACATCGGTATTTCTAAAAAGAATTAAGTTCCCTTTTGGCTCTAAGTCAAGTTCATACTCATCAATTTCAATAATTCGTTGAGTATTCTCTCCAAAAACAGTACCAGCTATAGTGAAGTTTCCATTGCTTGTAGTTATTTTAAGTATAACTCTATTTGTAAATCCAGAGTTATTACTACGCTTCTGTCTATTTATATTAATCTCTCTCTCTTTAGCAACAAACTCTGCATTGACATAGTTTATATTCTCACCAAGAGATTCACTTAAAATGCCTACTGTTGCAAAGGTGCTTAAAGAGTCGATATATTCAGATACTTTACCCTCTGTAATAATTTTAATAGCTTTTATCTCTGTACGTGTTGCTTGTGCAGAAAGATTACCCATTTTTTGAATAAGTTCAAGATAAGGACGTAAAAAGTCAGGAAGTTCACTCTCTTTAATTGGTAAGTTTAAGGCGTTAGGGTAAGCAATACCTTTTGCAGCTTGAATAGCATTCTCTGCAGCTTGAATAGCAATGTTTTGCTGAGACTCTTTGGTATTTGCACCAAGGTGAGGAGTTACTGTCACATTGTTTAGGTCAAGTAGTGGGTGTGAGGTTGCTGGTTCTTTGTTAAAAACATCAATCCCTGCCATATGAATTTTACCAGATGTTAGACCCTCTAAAAGAGCATCTTCGTTAAAAAGACCTCCTCTAGCACAGTTAATTAGTACCACACCATCTTTCATCTTTGCAATTTCTGCTTTGTCAATCATTCCTAATGTCTCTTTGTTTTTAGGGGTGTGAATAGTAATAATATCACAAGCTAAAATATCATCAAAATTAGTAGTATAAGCAATATCAAGGTCAGAGGCTTTTCTTGGGTCAATGTATGGGTCATAGGCAATAACATCCATCTCAAAGGCTTTAGCACGTTTTCCTACACGAGAACCTATATTTCCAAAACCAATAATTCCAAGTTTTTTATCTTTAAGTTCTGTACCATACCAATCTTGTCTTCTCCAAATTCTATCAACTTTTAAGTTGTTATGAGCATAAGGAAACTGTCGAACACAAGAGAGCATATGTGTCATGGTAAGTTCAACAGCAGCAATGGTATTGGCAGTAGGTACATTCATAACTACAATACCTCTTTTACTACAACCATCAATATCAACATTGTCAACACCAACACCAGCACGAACAACAGATTTTATCTTATGAGCATTGTCTAAAAATAGTTGGTCAACATCTGTAGATGAACGGGTAATAGCAACATCAGCAAGAGGAATAATCTCTGTGATGAGCTTATCTTTAGGCTCATCAGCAGCATTAATTAGGTTTATATCGGTATCGTTTGCGAGAATATCCAACCCTTTTTGGTGGATATGGTCACAAACTACTACAGTAATTTTAGACATTATTGTCAGTTCCTACTTTCTTTTAAAATCGCCAAAAGCATCACCAAGAGTCATGCTATCATCTTGTTCAGCATTAAGTCTATCTAACGCTTCACGCTCTTCTTGACGTTCAAGTCTTCTTACTGAAACCCTAATTCTATCATTTTTAGCATCAATGAAAGAGATTACACCTCTAATAACTTGACCTTTTTCAATCTCATCTTCTTTAAGTGGAGCGAGGTCATCAAGTCTAATAAGTGCATCAACACCATTTTCAATAGAGATAAAAATACCAAAATCTTTTTTATCTTTTACTGTACCCTCTACAATATCACCATTTTTATGTGTTTTTGCAAATGTAGCTACAGGAGACTCTTCCATCGCTTTTTTACTTAGAGATACTTTCCCATTCTCTCTGTCAATTTTGATGATTTTTACTTCAACTTCATCTCCAGCTTTATAAATATCTTTTGCAGATTGACCTTTTTCCCAAGATATCTCTTGGTTGTGAAGTAGTCCCTCAACAGCACCAATTTTAATAAATGCTCCAAAATCAGTAACAGATGATACTGTTCCTGTAATAATATCCCCAACTCTATTTGCAGAAGCAAATTTATCAATTGGTTTTGGAAGTAATGTTTTTCTTGAAACTCTAAGTCTTCTTTGTTGTTTATCAATCTCAATAATCTCAACATCAATTACTTGACCAATCTCAATATGGTCTTTTGGATGTTTAACATTTTTCTCCCAAGAGATTTCAGATACATGTAAAAATGCTTCTAAATCTTCACCTAAATCAACAAAGGCACCATAAGGTTCAATATTAGAAACAGTTACAGAAACAGTATCTCCAGCTCTTAATGTGTTGTCAATATCTTTCCAAGGATCAAGGTTCGCCTCTTTAATAGATAGAGATAAGTGTCTTTTCTTTTTATCATAGTCGATAGCAATAACATTAACTTCATCACCCTCTTTGTAGTATTTAGAAGGGTTAACTGGACCCTTGTGAGAGATTTGTGAGTAGTGAACAAGACCATCCATACCCCCTACATCTACAAACATACCATAAGATGTAATCTTTTTAACAACACCAACAACAACAGCTTTATTCTCTAGTAGTTTGTTAACAATCTCTTGTGTTTCAGCTTTTTCACGCTCAATAAGCTCTTTTCTTGAAACAACAACGCTACCTTTCTCTTTATCTACTTTAACAATAAGTGCTTTGATGTTTTTACCAATTGGGTCAACTTTATAAGAGATGTACGAAAGTGTTCTTGGCATAAAAAATTCTAAACCAGAAACATCAACAACAAATCCACCTTTATTCTTTTTCGTAATTGTACCTTCAACTACATACTCTTGCTCATCATCATACTCTTCAATAAACTCAGCTAGTGCAGCTCTTTTTTCAGCTAATTCATAAGAGACACTTGGTCTTTCACCTCTTGAACCAGTAATTACAACTTGAATTGTTTCACCCTCTTTGAAAAAAATCTCACCATCTTCATCTCTAATTTGATCTAATGACATAAATGCTTCATTTTTACGACCAACATCAACAATTACTTGATTATCTTCTTCAACTATCTTAACAATAACACCATCTACTAAATCATTTTTTGTATCTGCTTTCTTAAACGACTCCTCGAGCATCGCTCCAAAATCTACGTCTTCTATTTCGATATCTTCGAATTTCATGCTTACTAATCCTTGCTTGTGCCTAATTTTGTGCTATTATACTCTTTTTTATTTAATTAAGCATGAATATGATAAATTATGGGTTAATAATGAAGGGTGGAAGTTAAAAGTTGACATTTTTAATGTTTAAACTTAAAAATGTCTTTAAGGTTATCTCTCTATCTCTTGAATACTATTAATAACATTTTGTACAATCCAATCGGGTGTTGAAGCACCAGCAGATATTCCACAAAGTCTCTTATTCTCAAACCACTCCTTTTTTAGTTCACTCTCATTTTCTATAAGATAACTATCTGGACAATCTTTTTGAGAGATACTGTGTAACATTTTAGTATTTGAAGAGTGTTTTCCTCCAATAATAATCATAATATCGGCTTTTTTAGCTAGTTCTGCTGCTGCATCTTGGTTCTCAAAGGTTGCATTACAGATGGTATTAAATACTCTTACCTCTTTTTGCGTTAAAATAAGAGCATTTACTATTTTTAGAAAATCTTCAGGTTTTTTAGTTGTTTGTGAAACTAATGCGACTTTACTTTTAAGTGGAAGCTCTTTTAGCTCCTCTTTATCTAAAACGATAAAGACATCATTCTGTTTTTTTGCGTAAGATACCACCCCTTTTATTTCAGGGTGATTTTTATCTCCAAAAATTACAATGGAGTACTCCTCGTTACTCATCTTTTCAACAATATTTTGAGGAGTTGTAACATAGGGACAAGTGGCATTAATAATTCTGTTTTTCTGCTTTTTTAGTACTGCTAGTTCATCTTTTGGAATACCGTGGGTTCTAATAACAACAGTATTGTCATTTTTAATCTCTTCAATTTTTTCAACTAATCCAATATTAAAGCTATCTTTTAGGCGATTTATCTCATCTTTATTATGAATAAGTGGTCCATAAGTAAAACTGTTTTCGTGTTTCTCAGCAATCTCTATGGCACGTTTCACACCATAGCAAAACCCATAACTAGAGGCTAGTTCTATTTTCATATTTTTATCCTAATTGTGTAATTTGGCTAAGTATATCAAAAAAGTTAGGAAAAGAGGTCTCAATACACTCTGTATCTTCAAGTCTCATACCACAAAGGAGTCCAGCAATAGCAAAACTCATAGCAATACGGTGGTCTCCATAGGAGTTTACTACTGCTTTTTGTAGCTCACCACCAATAATCTCATATCCATCTTCATATTCAATAGTCTCAATACCACAACTTTTTAATGCCTCTATTACAGTTGAGATTCTGTCACTCTCTTTAACACGTAGCTCTTTTGCATTTCTAACAATACTTTTACCATTAGCAACTGCCATTGCAATAGATAGGGCAGGAAGCTCATCTATTAGCCATGCTATATTATTTTCAACAGTTATAGCATTTAATTTGCCACTATAAGAGATTTCAATATCACCAATAGGCTCATAGATATTCTCTTTTTGAGTGTAGGTGATAGATGCACCCATCTTCTCTAGTATTTTATAAGCTTCAATTCTCGTAGGGTTGAGTGTTATATTTTTAATAATGGTTGTTGAATTTGGAACAATAGCAGCTGCAACAGCAAAGAAAAAACCACTAGAGGGGTCAGCAGGTACGGTAATCTCTAAAGGTTTTAGAGGTTTAACAAGAGGCTCAACTCTTATCCAACCATCCTCTTGCATCTCAACTACTGCTCCCATTCCTCGAAGCATACGCTCTGTATGGTCACGAGAGAGCAACTCTTCTCTATAGTAAGATGGTTTATCGGCTTGTAGTGCAGCTAAAATAAGTGCTGATTTAATCTGTGCAGAGTCAATATTGGAGTGGTATCTAAACGATTCAAGTCTCCCACCTCGTATGGCTAAAGGAGCTAAGTTCCCATCTTCTCGCCCATCTATTTTTGCACCAATAGCACGTAGAGGAGTTGTAACTCTACTCATTGGACGTGAACGTAGATATTTGTCACCTGTTAAGATGAAGGAGCCGTCTATACCTGAGAGTAATCCAGCATAGAGACGCATACCCGTACCTGCATTTCCACAATCTAAAATATTTGATGGTTCAGTTAGTTTTGAGGGAGGAGTAATCTCTACTTCTCCCTCTTTTTTTACTACTTTAGCACCAAGTTGTTGGGCAATAGATAGAGAGGCTAAAGTATCTTCTCCTAAAAGAAAGTTTTTAATTTTAGATGGTCTATCACTTAAAAGTGAAAACATAGCACATCTATGAGAGATAGACTTATCTGAAGCGATATCAGAACACTCAAGCTTGAAGCTATTTTTATATTTTGAAATGGTTACATTTCTCATCTAAGCGTTGCACCATACTCAGTTTTTAATTTCTCTAAAATAGCATTAACTGTTGTCTCAATCTCCTCTTCTTTTAGTGTGTCGTTCATAGATTGTATAAATAGACGTAGAGTTAAACTTTTTTGCTCTCCTAACTCTTCATCATGATATATATCTACAGCATAAAATCTCTTTAATAAATCTAACTTCAATGAGTTAATAGCAAGAGCAATTTGGTCAAATGGTAAGTTTTTATCTATTACTAAACTTAAATCTTTATAGACTCCTTGAAAGTTTGAAATAGCATCAGCATTGATATGTTTGGGAATAAGAGCATCAAAATTTATCTCTGCAACAAATGTCTCTTTTAGGTCAAATGATTCACAAACAGTAGGGTGAACTTTTGTAAGGAAACCACAAATATGATTGTCAATAATAATATCAGCTGATTGATAAGGGTGCATTAGACCATTATTCTCAATTGAGGTACGAAGTTTATAGTTTCCAATAATAGCAGATAGCTTTTTAACAAATGTCTCAAACTCTATTGGTGCTGGTTTCCCCGCATTGGAGACATTTTCAGACTCTTTTTGTCCTGTGAAAATGAGACTCAATACTTCATGCTCTTCTCTGTTGGCATTAAAAATTGTACCAATTTCAAAGAGTGCTATAGATTTTTTCGAGTAGTTAACATTACGTTGAGATGCTTGTAGTAAGTTAAGTAAAACAGTAGTTCTTAATGTATTGAAGTCAGCAGTAATAGGGTTGATGATATCTAACTCACTCTTAACTACAGGAAAGTTGTACTTCTCTAGTAAAGATTTATCGGTAAATGCATAGGAGACACTTTCGTCAAATCCATTAGCTATAGCTCTCTCTCTTAACGCTTTTTTTGCTAAGTATCTTTGGGTTGAGTTGTTTATTCGTACTTTTTCACTGTAGCACAGTGGCTTAGCCTCAATATTATTGATTCCAATAATTCGTACAACCTCTTCGGTTACATCTTGAATATTCTCTATATCATGTCTAAAGTTTGGAACGGTTACTCCAAATTTATCTTCAACAGAACTCTGTACGCTGAAGCCTAATGCAGATAAGATATTCATGATTTCAGCTTTAGATACTTCATTCCCAATTAGTGAAGAGACCTCTTCACTAGTTACGGTGATAATGTCAGGTTCAACATCTTCTGCTAGGGAAATGGTTCCATCATAAAGTTTACATGCAGTATATTTTTCTAAAAGATAGGTAAGATAGTTAATACCAAAACATAAGTTTGGTTCAGAACCTCTTGAGGTGTTGTAGTAGAGTTCATCTGTTTTTAGTTTTTTCTCTGCTACAACATCAACCAATAGATTTGGATGCATATAAGATGTTTCAAAAAGAACAACTTTTGAGTTGTCATTTGCCATAGACTCTTCATTTTGGTTAATACCCAATTGAGAGACAGCTTTTTGGTTCATTGAAATATTGATAACTTCTTCATCACTATAGACATCAATAACAAGTTTCTCCTCTTCTAAGTTAAGCTCACTCATCTCATAGGCACGTAAAATAACGCCTGTAGAGTGGGTAATATACTTTAAAAGGGCAGAGAGACTACTATCTTGAGGCTCTTCAATAAATGCTAGTCGTAAAGAGAAGAGTAGTGATGTATGCAAATCTTCCATATTTACCATTACATACCGTAGTGAAGCATTAATATTCCCTTTTTTGACAAGTTTAGCAATACGAGCAATTCCTATTTTTCCTATATTTTGCCCCTCATAGTCAAACTTATTCATAGGAGTGTTAAGAGCAGCAGAGAGATCTCTTGCTACACCATGAACACTTAAACAGTCCCCACGGTTGGCAGTAAGCTCTATCTCAATGACTGTATCAGCAACTTTTTCATACTCATTAAGCTCTTTACCAATAACAAGTTCACCAATACTATCATCAAGAATCATAATACCATTACCAATATTTGGAAGTCCCAATTCAGAAGCAGAACAGACCATACCCTCACTGTCAACACCACGAAGTTTGGCATGTTTTATCTCAAAATCTTCTCCAAGTTTAGCCCCAACAGTTGCAACAGCTACATACTCTGCATCAACAACATTTGAAGCTCCACAAACAATCTGTCTTACCCCTGAACCAATATCAATTTGACAAACATTTAGCTTATCTGCATCAGGGTGTTTTTCACAAGAGAGTATCTTCCCTACTACAACTTTTTGGGGAATCTCATATTTTTTTATAGAGTCAACCTCTAAACCAATAGAGTTTAGTGTCTCATATAGCTTCTCATCACTAACTTTACTTATATCAAGAAAGTTATTTAACCATGTTCTTGTTAATATCATCTAAATTGCTCCAATAAACGTGTATCTCCCTCAAAGAGCATTCTTAGGTCAGGAATTTTATGCAATAGCATTGCAAATCTCTCTACCCCTAAGCCAAAAGCGTAACCACTAACATCTTTATATTCTACTGCATCAAAAACATTTGAATCAACAATACCACAACCAAGAACCTCTAACCAACCTGTATGTGAACAGACACGACACCCATCACCTTCACAGAAGATACATGATATATCAACTTCAGCAGATGGTTCAGTAAAAGGGAAGAAGCTAGGTCTAAATCGTACCTCAACATCTCCAAACATATAGTGTAGGAAATCAGACATAATAGATTTTAAATTTGCAAAATTAACTTCACCTTTTCCACCAACAACTAACCCTTCAACTTGATGAAACATAGGAGTATGGGTAATATCATAATCTTTTCTAAAAACAGCACCTGGGGCAATCATACGAATAGGTGGTTTTTGTTGTAACATTGTTCGTATCTGTACAGGTGAAGTGTGTGTTCTAAGAACAGCACCATCTTTACAAAAAAATGTATCTTGCATCTCACGAGCAGGGTGATTTTTAGGTAGATTAAGTGCTTCAAAATTATGAAAATCATCTTCAATTTTTGGACCATCTTCAATGGCAAAGTTTAGTGATACAAAGTAGTCTATAATCTTATCCATTGTCTCCATGACAGGGTGTAAAGCACCTTTTGTATCTAAATCTCCATAGAGTGAGACATCAATCGCTTCTGCTTGTAGAAGTTTATCAATCTCCTCTTTTTTAAGTTTTTCATAATACTCATCAAAAATTTTTTGTAAATTTGCTTTGTTTCTATTTAGCCCTTCTGCAAAGGCTTTTTTCTCTGGACCAGGTACATCTTTAAGTTTTGCAAACTCTGATGCTAATGCACCTTTCTTACCAAAAAGTTCAATACGTACTTTTTCAAGCTCCTCAAGTGACTCTGATTTTTTAATTTTCTCTTCTAACATTTTTTTAATAAGCCTTGTAGAGTTTCATTTGTAATTGTGGAATTTTATCTAAACTATACTAAATAATGGGATTGTTTGTGTTATAATTTTTAAAAATTAAAGGATAAAAAGATGTGTATTTTTTGTAAACTTGTAGCAGGTGAGATACCAAGTAATAAGATTTTAGAGAATGATGAGTTTATAGCTTTTCATGATTTGTATCCTAAAGCTCCTATCCATATTTTAGTTATTCCAAAAGAGCATGTAGATTGTTTTCAAGAGGTGAGTGGTGAAACTATGGCAAATATGACACTCTTTATTCAAGAGGTGGCGACACTTACAGGCATAGATAAGAGTGGATATAGGCTCATTACCAACAATGGAGATGATGGAGGGCAAGAGGTTCACCATTTACATTTTCATATTTTGGGTGGAGCAAAACTCAAATTTGACCATTTAACTGATGAGACACATAAAAGTATATAGATAATTATAGGAAAAAATAAAAAATGACATTAGAAGAACTTGATAAAAAGTATGTACTAAAGACATACAATCGAAACTATACCAACTTCATTAAGGGAGATGGTTCAACTCTTTTTGCAGATAATGGCGATGAATATATCGACTTTGCATCAGGAATTGCTGTAAATTCAGTAGGGCATAATAATCCTACATTGGTAAAAGCACTTCAGGAGCAGGTAGAGAAGATTATTCATATCTCAAACTTGCAAGTGATAGAGCCACAAGCAAAGTTAGCAGAGAAAATCTGTACTTTAGCCAATTATGATGGAGCAATATTTTTTGCCAATTCAGGTGCAGAGGCAAATGAGGGAGCTATTAAGATAGCTCGAAAATATGGAGAGACTAAATTTGATAAAAAACGATATAAGGTTATTACTTTAGAACACTCTTTCCATGGACGCACCATTACCACAGTAAAAGCAACAGGACAAGAGAGTTTTCATTCCCCTAACTTTTCACCTTATCCAGATGGTTTTCTCTATGTTGATGGTTTAGAGGAGGTTTATAATAGTATAGATGATGAGACAGTAGCAGTGATGATTGAGCTTGTTCAAGGTGAGGGTGGAGTGCAACCTTTTGAGAAAGAGGCAATTCAAAAACTTGAAAAATATCTCAAAGAGAGAGATGTTTTACTAATTGTTGATGAGGTTCAGACAGGAATTTATCGCACAGGTAAGATGTTGGCTTCAAATATGTATGAGATAAGTCCAGATATTATTACCATGGCAAAAGGTCTTGGTGGTGGTGTCCCTATTGGTGCTGTGATGACAAAACATAAAGATATTTTAAGTGCTGGAGACCACGGTTCAACCTTTGGTGGAAACTATCTTAGCACAAGAGCAGGGTTAGCTGTTTTAGAAGTTCTAAGTGAAATGGAGAGTAGTGGTAAACTTACTGAAACTTTGGCATACTTTACCATTAAACTAAAAGAGATGGCTAATAAGTATCCAAATCTATTTACAGAGGAAGTTGGCTTAGGACTCATGCGAGGACTTCGTGCTAAAGATAACGATACAATGAAAGCTGTTTTAAGTAAATGTATGAAAAATAAGTTAATTACTCTTCCTGCTGGACGTAATACAGTACGTTTCTTACCTGCATTAACCATTACAGTAGATGAAATAGATGAAGGATTTAAGCGTTTTGAAGAAGCTGTTTCTACTCTTTAGTACTCTTCTTTCTCTAGTAAAAGCAGATAATGAGTTAAGTGATATTCTATCGGAGGATAGGCAAACATTGCTTAAGTATCAAAATGAGCAAAATAGTGTTCAGAGTCATCAGCTTGAAAAGTCATGGATAAACCCTGTAGTGTTGCAATACTCTAAAAACTACTCAACTCAATTTGGTGATACCATTAATACTCAACAGTTTATCGTATCAGTTGACCAACCCATCTTTAAAATGGGAGGTATTTGGTCTGCAATAAAGTATGCTAAATCTTTGGGGAAAGCAAATGGTTTAGATTTAGAGTTACAAAAACGACAACTTATTTTTAAAGCATTAACAACCTCTTTTAATTTAAAAAAATTAAAATATAAGTTAGCTAAATTGGAATTTACTATTGAAAATGATAATTTAGATATAGAGATACAAAAAGAGAGTTACGAACAAGGTATAACCAATCGCACTCTATATGACCAAGCACTATTGAAACGGAACCAAGATGTAACCTCTAAGTTAGAGATTGAGTTAAGTATCTCAAAATTAGAAAATGATTTTTCACTCTTATCTGACCAAAATCCTTATAGTTTAGAGCTTCCAAATTTTAGTATGATAAGTAAAGAGCGTTATATGGAGGAGCAGTTGGAGTTAAAACGTGATAGTTATCGAATAGAGGAGAAGAGAGAGAATAAAAAGATGACTCTTACTAAATATTTACCTGAAGTATCTATTAATGCACGATACACCAATGAAGATTTAAATCCACTGTTTGCATCTCCTGGGTCACGTATTAAAAAAGAGTATTACAATTATGGTTTTAAAGTAACTCTTCCTATTAGTATTAATAGTGTAGATGATATTCAAAATAGTAAAATAGAGTATTTAAATGCTCAAATAACCCTTAATGAAAAGAGAAAAGAGATAGCCAATAAGTTTAAATTAGCTCAAAAACGTTTAGAGATTATTGATAGAAAAATAGCTCTCTCTAAAGATGATGCTAAACATTATGAGAGTATGCTTACTACAGCTAAAGATTTAGAAAAGGTAGGTGACCGTACTCACTATGACACCCAAATTGTTGAAAATAGTGTTAAAATTAGAGAGTTAGACCAAGAGATATATAAGATAGATGCACAGTTAGAGCTTTTAGGACTATATATTAATGTGGCTGATGCACTATAATGTTATGTTATAATTTTTATAAAAAAAAGGATTTATGATGTTCAAAAAGATAATTCTATTTATGTTTATGGGGTTTATAGCAATAGCCTATGATTTTGGTAATATTCCAAAAGTTAAAGTAGTTGATATACCAAAAGGTAAAATAACCATGGTTCAGTTTGGAAAAACAGA
>JALSQJ010000067.1 GCA_026985495.1 Campylobacteraceae bacterium | reverse complement strand
CAATGGCTGGTGATGTACTTGTGGTAATGAACTCTGAAAAAGAGGCACGTGAGTTGGCTGACAAAAGAGCTGAATATGCACGTGTTAAAGAGTTGTCTAAGAGTACAAAAGTATCTCTTGATAACCTTTCTGAAATCATTGCAGAGGGTAATCTTAAGTCTTTACCTGTGATTATTAAAACTGATGTACAAGGTTCTCTTGAAGCGATTAAGGGAACATTGGCTGACCTTAAAAATGAAGAGGTTAAAGTTAATGTTATTCACGAAGGTGTGGGTGGTGTTACTGAGTCCGATGTTCAATTGGCAGATGCTTCTGAACACTCAATCATCTTAGGATTTAATGTGAGACCTACAGGTGCTGTTAAGAAAAAAGCAAAAGAGTTGGGTGTTGAGATTAAAACTTACTCAATCATATATGAGCTTCTTGATGACATTAAAGCCCTTCTTGGTGGTATGATGTCTCCTACTATCTCTGAAGAGGTAACAGGTCAAGCAGAAGTACGTGAGACATTTACGGTAGCTAAAGTTGGAACCATTGCAGGTTGTAAAGTCTCTGACGGTGTTATTGTTAGAAATGCAGGAGCTAGACTCATTCGTGATGGTGTTGTGGTTTACACGACAACAATTTCATCGCTTAAACGATTTAACGATGATGTTAAAGAGGTTAAAAATGGTTTCGAGTGTGGTATTATGCTTAATAACTACAATGACATTAAAGAGGGTGATGTAATAGAGACCTTCAAAATGGTAGAAGAGCAAGTAAAACTAGATTAATTTTACCGTAGGGGCGACCTTTGTGTCTGCCCTCTATTTGGTATCTATTAATTAGGTAGGAAATATATGAGAGAAGAAGAGATAAAAAGAAAAAGAACTGAGTCACGTTTAGTAGAGCTAATTCCAGAAGCACTTTCAACTATGAATGACAATAGGATTAATGGTCTCTCTGTAACAGAGGTAATCTGTTCAAGAGGGCGTTATGATGCAAAAGTATATCTTGATAAATCATATTTAGATGAAAAAGAGCAGAGTGAAGCCCTGAAGCAACTTAGAGCTGTTTCTGGTTTTCTTTCTGCATATATTAGAGAGAGTGAGGGTTGGTATAAAGCTCCTAAGTTTACATTTGAGTTTGACAATAAACTAGAAGAGATTTCCAAAATAGAGGCTCTATTTAAAGAGATTGCTAAACGAAATGAAAAAAAGGGATAAATCAGATGAATCTTAATGAGCAGATAGAGAAGATAGTTAAGGCAAATGGTGCATCTTTTTATGGAACAGAGACAGTAAATGAGGATAATAATACAATTTTTAGAGTATATATTACAAAAGAGGCTGGGGTAACACTTGACCTTTGTGCTGAAATTTCTCATGAGCTTTCGGTCTTTTTTGATGTTAATCCTCCAATTCATGGAGCATACTTTTTAGAGGTAAGTTCCCCAGGTATTGAACGTAAATTGGAAAAACCAAATCACTTCATATCTGCTATAGGTGAGCGTGTTAAGTTCAAGATTAACGGTGGAGATAAAGAGAGAGGCTTAATAAAATCAGCCGATGAAAAAGGCTTTAGCATAGAAAAAAAAGGTGAAGATATTCGTTTTGAGTACTGTAACATCTCTAAAGCTAAAACCTATTTTGAGTGGAATAAAACTAAGTAGTCACTTTGACTATCATAACATCTAATCAAATATATATGCACCAAGCCATAAAAAAAGCGTGGCAGTATCAATTAAGAACTTACCCCAATCCTGCTGTGGGGTGTTTAATTCTTCATAACAACGAAATAGTTGCCTTAGAAGCTCATCAAAAAGCAGGAACATCTCATGCAGAGGTTTTAGCATTTTTATCGGCTTATGAAAATATGAGTCAAACTAAAATAGATTTTGATAGGTTTGATGCTCAAAAGGCTCATGCTTTTTTATTAAGTTTAGAAAAGAGTTTTTTTAGTGAGTGTGTGGTTTATGTAACACTAGAGCCATGTTCTCATGTGGGCAAAACACCCTCTTGTGCCTCTTTATTGTCTCATTTAAAGCCTAAAAAAGTTCTTATTGCGACACTTGACCCAATAGAGGGGCATGATGGAGGTGTTAATCTACTAAAAGAGCAAGATGTAGAGGTTACAGTAGGGGTTTGTCAAAAAGAGGCTTTAGAACTTTTAGAGCCATTTCTAATTTGGCAAAAGAGAGCTTTTGTTCTCTTTAAGATAGCTCAAACCTCTAATGGAAAGATAGGAGGGGGATATTTAAGCTCTAAGGAGTCACTTATTCATGTCCATCAACTTCGTGCTATCTGTTCAGCTATGATTATTGGGGGCAATACTGTAAGAGTTGATAGACCCACTTTAGATTGTCGTTTCTCATTAAATGGCTTTTGGGGTGATAATGCTCCAGATATTATAATCTACTCTAAAAGAGATAATTTTGATAGAACCATTCCACTTTTTAAAGTTAAAAATCGAGAGGTTAAGGTTTTAGATAAGTTAGATTTCTCTAAACCCTCATTTATTTTAATTGAAGGTGGTGAGGGGATGTTAAATGCTTTAAGAGATAATATCGATTGGTTGTTGCAGTATCAGACTCCAAAACTATCTGCTCATTGCTCAAATTATGATATTAATTTAGACTTGAACTCTCTTTTTCAAGAGAAAAAGGGAGTTGATTTAATGTTGTGGTCATCTATAACCACTACAGCAATAGCAAACCCACCATCATGAGCAATAGAGAGTGAGGAGCTTTTAATTTTGTGAATAGCTTGGGCTTTGGGAGTTAGTTTAAAATGGGGAGCTTTTTTATCATCTTTGTAGAGGATAATATCATGAAAACTAAGTTCTGCACCAATTCCACACCCTAAAGCTTTAGAGATTGCCTCTTTTGCCGACCAATATCCTGCAATACTTTCAGGTTTTTTTGAAAGTTGTTGTTGCTCCTCTTTAGTTAAAAATTTATCTAAAAACTTATTGTCAAATCTATTGATTGAGTTCTCTATTCTACTGACTACAGTAATGTCTGTTCCAATTTTCATAAAGTTAGTTTAGCAGATTTTTTAGATAAAATAAAGAAAAAATTAAAAGATATGTATGGAAGCACTATTTGCATTTATTGGAACACCGTTTGTTAATTTTATGAAGAAGATGGAGAGTTTTGGAGCATTTGTAATTTTTCAACTTAAACTCTTGCCTCTGATGTTTAAACGACCTTGGCGAATTAAACAGATTTTTGAACAGACTGAAGTGGTAGGCGTAGGAACCTTTGGTGTTATCTTTTTAACGGCACTCTTTTTAGGACTCATTGAGGCAGTTCAACTCTATCAAGGATTTTCTAAATTTGGAGCAGAGAGTTTTATGGGCTATACCATTTTTATCTCTATTAGTAGAGAGTTAGCACCTCTTTTAGCAGGGTTAATGGTAACAGCACAAGCCATCTCTTCTATGTCTGCAGAACTTGGAACTATGAGGGTTACGGAGCAGATAGATGCAATTGAGACTTTGGCAGTGGACTCTAAAAAATATCTGCTTATTCCTAGAATAGTTGCAACCACCATCGCTGTACCTCTTTTAGTATTGGCATTTGATTTTATCTCTAACTCTTCAGCTTTTCTAATGGCTTGGTTCGCTTTAGATATGAATCCGATAGTCTATCAAGATAGCATTAAACAACTTCTACACTTTTCAGATATTGGAACAGGAGTAATTAAAGGGTTAATGTATGGATATTTAATTGGTACTATTGGTGCTTATGTTGGGTACAACACAACAGGAGGAGCAAAAGGGGTAGGGATAGCTACTACACGAGCTGTTGTTTTAGCATCGGTTACTATCTTTATTGCTGACCTGTTTATATCTATTATATTTTTGGCATTAGACTGGTAGAGATAAATATAATTTCATAGCTTTGTTATTTAACATTCTCTTTATTAAAAATATTACTTATTTATTTAAGTTTTAAATAAGAATATAAACTTCTTATGTTAATATATAGTTATATTATACATAGGAG
>JALSQJ010000066.1 GCA_026985495.1 Campylobacteraceae bacterium | reverse complement strand
CAGTATGAGAACCCATTTGACCCTCACCATTTCCTAGACCTGGTGTTGCATCAAAGTTTAGTTTTGGACCTGTTGCATTAATGAGATAGTCATAAGTAACCTCTTCAGTCTCCCCAGCTTTTCCCTCTTCTGTATATTCAATTGTAATATATGGAGTATCACTATCTGCATTTCCTTCAGGGTGAATAGATTTTGCTAATGCTTGTTTAAAGTCAATACCTGCTTTTGCATAAACAGGAGCGAGAGGAAATACTACATCCTCTTTTGTCATTTGACCAACACCAACCCAGATATTTGATGGAATCCAGTTCCATTGTGAGTTAGGGGTAACAACAATTACTTCGTGTTCTTTACCCAACCATTTTCTTGCAAATGTTGCTGCTGTATGTCCAGATACACCACCACCCATTATTACTAATTTTGCCATAGTTGTCCTTTTCTTTTTTAAATTTATCTATTCATTATAAATTTAATTCTTTTAAACGGTTATTAAAAGGGTATATTTTTTCTAAAATTTGTATATTTTTTACACATAGTAAAGCATTTGAATATATTATATTTATGAAAAAGATTATATTAAATGATTAGAGTAACAAAATGTAATTTAAAATATTTTTTTTTGTTATATTGTAAAAACTATCTCCTTTAAAAGTATATTTTTTATACAATCTATTTTAATTTGGAGAAATAGAATGCATATCAGAGTTATCTTTTTAATAATTTTTAACATATCCATATTAGATGCAGAGGTATGGAATAATCCACATGGAACTCTTGAGAGTAAAAAAAATATTCTTTTTAGCTCTTTTAGTTTAGCCTTTAAACATTTAGACCCTGTTGTCTCTTACTCCTCTAGTGAATGGCGAATTATCTCCAATATCTATGAGCCTGTTGTGGGCTACAATTACCTTAAGCGACCTTACGTCTTAGAGCCTTTGACCTTAACTAAAATGCCAACTATTACTTACTATAACAATAAAAATGAAGAGGTAGCAGAGAATAGCAAAGAGGTTGCAACCTCTCAATATAGATTTGAGTTACAGAAAAATATTTTATATCAAAATCACCCCTCTTTTGTAGCTAAAAATAGAGAGCTTACTAAAAATGAGTTAGTCAATATCAACACCATTTCAGATTTTAAAGAGACCAGTACAAGAGAGCTAACGGCTTATGACTATGCCTATGCCATTAAACGTATGGCTGTGCGTCAAAATAACTCTCCTATTTTAGATATGATGCAAGACTATATCGTAGGGTTAAAACTCTTCTCAAAGAAGATTACTCCCATAGCAAAAGTAAAAAAAGAGCAAAAGAGACCTTTAGATTTAAGAGGTTACAACATCAAAGGGGTAAAGGTTGAAGATAATTATACCTTTACTATTACTATTAAAGGTAAATATCCCCAATTTCTCTATTGGATGAGTATGAACTTCTTTGCTCCAATACCTTGGGAGGCAGATCTATTCTATCAACAAGAGGAGTTAATTGCTAAAAACATTACATTAAACAGTTATCCTGTGGGGACAGGAGCATACTATTTAGCAAAAAACAATCCGAACAAAGAGTTACGTTTAGTGAAAAATCCAAATTATAGAGATGTTTTTTACCCCACACTTACTAAAAAAGATATAGAGAGTTCAAATCTTCCCAAAGAGCTTTTGAGTGATGCAGGTAAAAAAATACCATTTATAGATGAAGTTGTCTATTCATTAGAAAAAGAGAGTATTCCTCTATGGAATAAGTTTCTGCAAGGCTATTATGATGCATCAGGGATAAGCTCTGAAGCCTTTGACAAAGCCGTCAATGTTTCAAGCTCTGGAAAAATGGGCTTAAGTCAAGAGATGGCAAAAAGAGGGATTAAACTTCAAGGTTCGATTGAGCCTAGCATCTTCTATCTAGCCTTTAATATGCTTGACCCTGTGGTTGGTGGATATAGCGAAAAGGCTAAGAAATTACGTCAAGCCATAAGTATTGCTCAAAATGAAGAGGAGTATATTAGTATCTTTAACAATGAAAGAGGTATTCCTGCTCAAAGCCCAATTCCTCCTACTATTTTTGGGCATTTAGAGGGAGAAGAGGGGTGTAACCCCTATGTTTATAATTGGATAGAGGGAAAATGTGTACGAAAATCACTTGATGAAGCCAAAAAACTATTGGCTGAAGCTGGTTACCCTAATGGTATCTCTAAAGAGACAGGAAAAGCATTGGTTTTAAACTATGATACAACAGCATCTGGACCAGATGATAGAGCTTTAACCGATTGGAGGCGTAAGCAGTTTGCCAAATTGGGAATTCAGTTGGTTATTCGTGGTTCAGACTATAACCGTTTTCAAGATAAAATACGTTTAGGTAAAGCCCAACTCTTCTCATGGGGTTGGAATGCTGACTATCCAGACCCTGAAAACTTTCTATTTTTGCTCTATGGAGGAAACGGTGTAGTAGCAACCAATGGAGCAGGAATTAACTCCTCAAACTACAATAACCCTAAATTTAACCAACTTTTTGAAGTAATGAAGAGCATGAAAAATAGCCCAAAGCGTTTAGAAATTATCAAAAAGATGGTAAAAATAGTTCAAGAAGATGCTCCTTGGATTTGGGGTTTTCACCCAAAAAGCCTCTCTTTAAATCATGAATGGTTTAAAAATATCTACCCTAATGCGATGAGCTATAACACTTTAAAATATAAACGTATTGATGCCAAGCTTAGAACAAAGAGACAAGAGGAGTGGAATGAGCCTGTGGTATTGCCCTTGGTGCTTCTGTTTTTAGTGCCATTTCTGATGGCTTATCCACTCTATAGAGCCTATGCCAATCGTCAAAGAGCCGTAATAAAAGGAGCAAAATAGATGCTAAGTTATATCCTAAAAAGAATTCTTTACGCCATTCCTATCTTAATAGGCGTAAACCTTATAACCTTTATGCTCTTTTTTATGGTCAATACCCCTGATGATATGGCAAGAAGCCAACTTGGGGCTAAAAGAGTCACGCCTCAGATGATAGAAGCATGGAAAGCAGACAAAGGCTATGACAAACCTCTTTTTCTAAATGAAGAGGCTAAAGGTTTAGAGAAAATAACCCAAACGCTTTTTGTGCAAGAGTCCATTAAGCTTTTTAGCTTTGATTTTGGCTTTTCAGATAGCAACCGAAATATAGGCTCTGACATAAAAGAACGCATGATTCCCTCCTTGTCTATTGCCCTACCTACTTTTATGATAGCCCTTATTACCAACATCTCTTTAGCCCTTTTGTTGGTGCTTTTTCGTGGTTCAGCACTGGACACGAGCATGATGGTCGTAGCCGTGATGATAATGTCCATCTCTGGACTTTTTTACATCATCGCAGGGCAGGTTCTCTTCTCTAAGATGTGGCATTGGGTTCCTATCTCTGGCTTTGCAGAGGGTTGGGGTGGCATTAAGTTCATCATATTACCTGTACTCATTGGGGTCTTTTCAGGCATAGGTGCAGGTGTGCGTTGGTACAGAAGTATCTTCTTAGAGCAGATAAACCAAGACTATGTGAGAACAGCAAGAGCCAAAGGGCTAAGTGAGTTGCGTGTGCTTTTTGGTCACGTCTTACCAAACGGTATGCTCCCCATATTAACAGGCGTGGTAGTGGTCATTCCCTCCCTTTTTATGGGAAGTCTCATTATGGAGTCCTTTTTTGGCATTCCAGGTCTTGGAAGCTACACCATAGATGCCATTAACGCCCAAGATTTCGCCATTGTCAAAGCGATGGTCTTTTTGGGGTCGGTGCTTTATATTATTGGATTGATTTTGACAGATATATCTTATACTTTGTTTGACCCTCGGGTTAAGTTGGGCTAGAGTAAAGCCTTTTTTATGTAATATTTAGTATTATAGTACTGAATATTTAAGGACTACAAGTGAAATATTTAAAAAGAGAGATTACAGAAGATTTAAATGAGTATCGAAAATATTTTCCTGTACTGCTAATAAGTGGAGCAAGACAGGTAGGGAAATCAACCCTTGCTC
>JALSQJ010000065.1 GCA_026985495.1 Campylobacteraceae bacterium | reverse complement strand
AGTAATTTTATTGATGTATTTGATTCTGCGACCAATACTATTACAAAAAGTATTCCTTTAGGATTTTATCCACGAAGTATTGCTGTACAAGAGAGAACAGGCTTAGTAGCTGTTTCAGGGACAAATAAAGCGATGACAGCAATTATAGACAGTGCTACAGACACGGTAATTGCAACGGTTGGCAATGATGTGGTAACACAACCGACAACAAGTGGACATAGTTATGTATCGAGTGGTACTTTGGCATCTGGGCATCCTCATTGGTTAGATGAAAATCATTTTGTGCTTATAGATAGACAAAATAAAAAGATAGATACCTATAAGTTAATAAAAAATAGTGATGGAACATGGTCAACCTCTTTGGTTAATTCATTGGCTACTTCATCACCTGTGCATAATTTAATTCCACCAGAAGTTCATGGTCAAAAACACTCAAATGCAAATTCAACTATCTTTTATGCTACAGCAGAGGGTGCTACAGGGGTTTATCCATCTATTTTGAAGTTAACTTTTACCCCAAGTGAGGGCTTGAGTTTAAGTGAAGAGTTACCATTAAAAGCAACTGGATTTACAGCAGACCAAATGGGTATTCACCACTTAAACTTCTTAAAAGACCAAAAAACCATTTATGCTGGTTCACACGAGGGGACACTTTTTGTTATTGATTATAGTGTAACGCCTATGCGTGTTATTAAAACTATAAAAGCAGGTATTGGTGCTGGACATGCTACTGAGATGAAACATAACAATTTGGCTGTGATTATTAACCATAAAGATACATTTATTACTCTTATGAATACATTGACACATACGAAAATTGCTGATATTAAAGTGAGTAACTTAACAACCATTACAGGACAGAGTCAATCGCATCCACAATATCATTTTTCTAAAGATGGACGATACTTTTACCTATTTTTAACAGAAGAGGGTGCATTGGTCAAGGTTGACTTAACAACTAAAAAAGTGGTTGAACGCTTAGAGATTGGAGGAGCATTGGCAATGGGTTCATTTGTAACCAATGAGAATAAAGAGAGCCATAATCAAGAGAATCAAAATAGTAATCAGCATAGTGATACCAATAACAATGAGAGAAATCATAATTAAATAGTTTAAAAAATGGCAAAGTATTTAAAATTAATACTTTGCTAATTTATTTATGGCATACTTACTTTTTAAAGTATAAGGAAATTCCTATGAAAATTATTTTTTCATTGATTTGTATTAGTATTTTTCTTTTCTCTGCTAGTATCAATGAACAAATTCATGCACTAGAAGATGCTACACCCAAAGAGAGGGTGGCATTGATGAATCATATCAAAGAACAACTCATTGAGATGAATCATGAAGAACGCATGAATACCATTGCCTCATTGCAAGAGAAACTTCATGCAAAAAATGAGCAAACTAAACATACTGATGTACAGAATGCTCAAAATATTTCAGAAAATAGAGAAGAGAGTCATCAATCTAATAGGGTACGAAATTTAGAACACCATGAGCTTCAAGAACAGATGTTAATGCATCATAATAAAGTAGAGGAAGAGCTACATCAACATCAACGATTAGATGAACAACATTCAGAAAATCATATGCACCAAAATCATACAGAGGGAAAATAGATGCATCGAATTCTGCTCTTCTGTTTGGTCTTCACCTCTTTAACTGTTGCCTATGTTGACAGCGACATGGATGGTGTTGCTGATAAAAATGATAAATGTGCCAATACCCCTTTAACAGAACTGGTTGACCTCTCTGGTTGTACCATCAAAAAATTAGTGGCTGATGAAAAACATCTTGACCTTGTTTTTGGACAAAGTTATCTGGATTATGGTACTTCTACACTTAATCTATCTTCTTTTAAAATTGACTACTATTATAATGATTGGTCAATGCAGTTGGCAAGTTCTTATTTTGATAGTGCCTCAAATAGTGGACAAAATGATACCTATTTAACCCTCTATTATCTTTTTAATCCCCTCGATAACTTTTTTCTGACTTTAAGTGGAGGCGTTGTTTTCCCTACTTATGATTCTGTTGACAATAATATGGACTATACAGCTTCACTTTATGGTCGTTATAAATTTGATGCTTGGTCACTTATTATGGGTATGGGCTATAACAAAATTGGTGATATTGATGCAACCAACAGTTTTAACTATCAAAATAGATTTTCTTACAATGTGGGCGTAGGGTATGCATGGAAAAATGGTTTCTATTCAAGTTTAGGGTATTATCGCTCCAACAGCAGTTTTGATACTGTCGAAGATTTAGAAACAATCTCTTTGTATGCTTATTATCCGTTTGATGAACATTGGTTTAGCAGTCTCAATTATGGCTATGGAATAGTAAGTAGTGGAAAAAGAGAGAATATAGGAGTAAGTCTTGGCTATTATTGGTAAAAAGATACGCATCTTATTAATGGAAGATGAGTTGGATTTAGGTGAAACACTTAAAGAGATGCTTGACAATGAGGGCTATGAGGTAACTTGGGTACAAGATGGTGAGATGGCATCTGAAGCTACCTATAACAATGCTTTTGACCTCTATATCTTTGACATTAATGTTCCTGAATTAAATGGATTGGAGTTACTAGAGTCTCTTAGGGGGGCAGAGGATTTAACACCTACCATTTTTATCTCTGCGTTAATTGATTTGGAGAGCATGAAAAAAGCTTTTTCTATTGGGGCTGAAGATTATATTAAAAAACCTTTTTTCCCTGAAGAGTTGTTATTGCGTATTGAAGCTAAATTTCAAAAATTAGACCAAGAGATATGTTATAAAGACTTACGCTATAAGCCTCAAAGTAAAGCCTTAACAAAAGAGGGAGTGCCTATCTTTTTGAGTAAAAAACAGCAAGAGCTTTTTCATCTTTTTATGACACAACTCGACCAAACTTTAGAGCCTCAAACCATTATGGAACAGTGTGACATTAAGTCAATAGCTGCTTTGCGTGTAAGCATAAACAAGTTGAAACTCTTAACAGGAATAGAGATTCGTAGTATTCATGGCATAGGTTATCGCGTTGAAACATGTTGAATTAGAGGCTTTTTCCAAAAGCTTTTTTCTTTTTTTTACCTCTATTGGCACACTTCTGGGGGTGGTATTTTATTTGGACTATCAAAAAGAGTTACAAAGTTTTGATGAAAAACTACTCTACAAGATGCACGTTTGTAGTTACTCTTTGGATTGTGAAGCGTTCAAAATAGATTTTAAAGCAAAAAAAGAGAATGTCCCCTACACCCTTTTTAAAAATGAGCAAGAGGTTTACAGTCTATACCCTGTAAAAAAGGTTTCAGACTTTTACCTAAAACTCTCTTTTACGCAAGAAGCTTATCATAAAGAGATACACTATTTACATGAAAATTTAATTGTTAGAGCAGTGCTTACTTTTTTGGTCACTTTAATTTTGTCCATTCTATTCTCTTTTTATGCTCTGCACCCTTTACGTAACGCTTTACTTTTGACGCGTGAATTTATTAAAGATATTTTACATGACTTCAACACGCCCATTGCTACCATGCGTCTTAATTTATCGCTCTTAAAAAGAGAGATAGGTAGTAATAAAAAGTTAGAAAGAATTGAACGAAGTATTGAAAATATTTTATGGTTAGAGGAGAACTTACGGAACTATCTTCAGTTTGAGCGTTCCCCTAAAGAGCATTTTAACCTTTTGACGCTAATTGAAGAGCGTGTGCATATGGTGGAGCAGAACTACACTAATCTAAGGTATATTATTGAGATAGATAGAGAAATTAGACTGCATACTTTTAAAAAAGATTTTGTACGCATTGTTGACAATCTCATTGTCAATGCCTCTAAATACAACAAGCCAAAGGGCGAAGTTCTCATAAAGTATGAGCAAGAGAAAGAGACTTTGTCCATTAAAGATACAGGAAAAGGGATTAAAAACCCTAAGAGAGTCTTTGAACGCTTTTACAAAGAGCATGAACGAGGGGTTGGGATTGGGCTTCATATTGTTGAAAAGCTTTCTAAGATT
>JALSQJ010000064.1 GCA_026985495.1 Campylobacteraceae bacterium | reverse complement strand
TTTAAGTTTTTTTAAAATTTTATTAGCTGTTTTTTTATCTTTTACAATAATATTGGCTATCTCTATAGAGTTTGGAAGATTAAAGAGTTGAGGGTTGTTGTTGTAGAAATCTTTAATCTCATTTTTAGTTACTTTAGCCTTTTTAAACTCTTTTTGCTGGTAGAGTGCAAGGGCAATTGCACCTTTGATGCTTCGGAGTTGCTCAGCATTTAGTCTTTTTCCATACTGTTTTTCAATTAAGTTTTGCTGTTGTTTAAAAGCTTTTTTAAACTCTTTACTTTTAATCAATGATGTTTTAAGAAGATTGGAGTAAATCACCTCCTCTTTTATCAGTTGCTCTAAAAGGTTGTTTTTCTGTGTCTCATTTAACTTCTCATATCCACCAGAGAGCAGAGCATCAGTTATTTTGTGTCCATTAACGGTTACTAATGTTTTAGAGAAGAGTAGAGAGGTTGTAAAAAGTACAATTGTTACTATTTTTAATAGTCTTTTCATTTTTTCTTTGTTCCTTAAAAATAATTTGAGTCACATTTTATCATATTTTTAGTGATAAAATTGTGTTAAATGATTAATCTATAGTCTCTGCAATAAATGTTTTTGTAACTTTCCCTCCAAATTTATAGGTTTTATCCTCTAAAGAGATATAGAGTTCATCTTTAGATTTAGGAAATACTCTTACATTATTGTCTGTTAAATTTTCACTATGAGCTCTTACAAAACAAGCAACCATACCTGTTCCACAAGCTAGAGTTTCATCTTCTACACCACGCTCATAGGTACGCACGAAGAGCGTGTTCTCTTCTATTTTACAAATATTGACATTGGTGTTGTATTTATCTCTTAATACTCTTGCTTGTTTTAGGTCAAACTCCTCTATATTCTCTCTAAAGGTGACAAGATGAGGAACACCAGTGTCAATAAACCACCAACGCTCTCCATCTTCCTCAATCTCTTGACTAAGAATAGTAGGTTTAGTCATCTCAGAGACAACATAGTTTCCATTGACTGTAGCTGTAATGACTCCAGCACCTGTTAAAAACTCTGCTTTATCTCCCTGTGAGATACCTTTCCCCATTGCAAAATGTGCTACAGCACGAGAGGCATTTCCACACATTGTAGCACGGCTTCCATCAGCATTATAGAAGTCCCACTCAAAATCATATTCAGGATGAGGCATTACCACAACCAGCCCATCTGCTCCTATACCATTTTGTCTATGGCAAAGACGTTTTGCAAGTTTTGAGCGATCTTTTCTCTTTTTTTTAATAATAATAGCAAAGTCATTTCCATTTGCTGAGTATTTAGTTACAGTCATCTTGCTTTTCCCTCAAAGTTTTAGAGGGATTATATCGCAGTGTGGTTTATAACTCTCTTCTCTCTAGTTTTTACAAAAGAGGTAAAGAGTACCAATCCTGTCAAAATAAGAACACCATTTCCTAAATAGTCATGTGCTAAGGAGAAGTTCTCTCTTTGTCTTAATACAAATTGTGTAACAAACCAAATACGAAAAATATTCATTGCTGATATAAAGATATAGCCCACAATAGCCCATTTTATTTTATGTTCGATTGTAGCAGGAAATGCAATAATGGAGGCTAAAAAAAAGAGATAAGGAATGCTTCCATTACAAGCCTTTTCAATAACAAGTGCATAAAAATCGGTAATAAAGATTTTATGTTCATGCATCATTCCTGTAGTAAGTGTTAAAGAGGTGAGCGATGCTGTCATATCTGTCTGTAAATTATTTATAAATTCGCTTATAGGAGATAAATCCCAATAAAATATAGCAAATAGAAGAGCTATACCTAGCCAATAAGATAGTAAAAACTTTTTCATTTTTTAAATAAACCTTAAATAAAAATATTAATTTTTTTTTATAATTATTATATTAGCATAAAATTGTGTAAAAATAACTTGATTTATGAATTATAATGGTTTTTACTATTTTATAGCTGTAGGGAGATTCTTATTTTTATTTGGTGGAGTAGTTCCTGTTTTATCTGTTTTCTTATTTTTGGGAGTAATGGGTACTAATGGGATATTTTGAACCATAAATAGTTGAGCCTCTTGACCTTTGATTTTAATCATTGCTAAGATTTTATCTTTTTTCTTACTTTTATAAACTTTAAAGAGTTCAATATGTTTAGCAACAGTATCAATCTCTACTTTCTGTTCAGTTTTTAGAGGTATTGTGTACTCTCCACCCTCAATACGCAATAGAGTGTTCTCTTTTTTATGAACTAACCAAACAACTTTTGCTTGACCTTGACCATAAAGAGAGTTAGTTGTATTCTCAATAGTTAAACGATGAAACTTCTCTTCGGTATTAATAGTTATATTATGGTCTGCATGTATTAAATCCATAAAAAGGGTTTTACTTCCTTTTAATGAGTTTGTTGATTTCTCTAAATATTTAAAAAGATGTAGGTTAGAGTTTCGTAGAGTATCAGCACTCTTATAAAGAGCCATGAGTACTAGTGAGAGTAGAGTTATAGAGATAAGAACCTCTAGTAGAGTAAAGGCTTTAAGTCTCTTTTTTATTTTCTTCATCTCTTAATCTTCCATAATTCCAATACGAATTGCCTCTTCGTAAGAGGTTTCACCTGAAATTAGCATATCTTTAAGTTTATCAGCGATGGTTCTCATACCTAGCTTTTTCATTTCAATTCTAATTTGATGGTCATTAAGTCCATTTTTCATCATCTCTTTGACATTATCATCCATAACAAAAAGTTCCCCTACGGCTTGTCGTCCTTTATATCCTGTAAAATCACACTCTGTACACCCATTTGCTGTAAAATAGGCTTTATCGGGTAGATTTAGTTCATTTAAGACAACAGGTGCTAAAGAGGTAACGCTTTTACACTCAGGGCAGAGTTTACGAGTCAATCGTTGTGCTAATACACCTAAAAGAGTAGAGGTAAGTAAAAAATCCTCTATACCCATATCCATAAGCCTTGATATAGCAGAGGTTGCATCATTAGTATGGAGTGTTGATAGCATAAGGTGACCTGTAAGTGCTGAACGTAGAGCAATATCGGCTGTTTCAGCATCACGAATCTCTCCCACCATAATAATATCTGGGTCTTGTCTTAAAATAGAACGTAGTCCAGCTGCGAAAGTGAGACCAACTTTAGTATTTACTTGAATCTGATTGACATTTTCAGCATTGTACTCAACAGGGTCTTCAACAGTAATAATATTTTTATCAGGTGTTGCAATGTGTTGCAGACAAGCATGTAGAGTGGTTGATTTACCTGAACCTGTAGGTCCTGTAACAAGAATCATTCCATGAGGGTGAGTTAATAATCTATTTAAGTTTTCTGTAATATCATCACTGAAGCCAAGTGTTTTTAGAGTAGGAATACTCTCACTCGTCATCAATAGTCTCATGACCACTCGTTCACCATGATAGGTTGGTAGAACAGAGACCCGAATATCTAGTGAATTCCCAGATATACTTACTTGAGTACGTCCATCTTGAGGAATTCTCTTCTCTGATATATCAAGATTTGAGATTACTTTAATACGAGAAATTACTAATGCTGTAATATTTTTGTCAATATCTAAATGTTTTTTTAATGCACCATTAATTCTTAGACGAACTTCACCCTTTTTCTCTAGGGTCTCAATATGTATATCCGAAGCCCCTTTTTTAATAGCTTGAAAGAAGAGTGAGTTTACAAGTTTAACAACAGGAGCAGACTCTTCATTTGAGAGTAGGTCTTGTGAGTTACGAATAAAATCAAGTAGGTCAGACTCAACTTCAATAATATCGTCTGAGGTAGTATCTACATTTTCAAAATCAGAACCTGTCTGAATCTCTCTAAATTTTGCCTCTAAACGCTCAAAGCTATCACTATCCAACTCTACAATAGGGTAGTCAATATTAAGTTTTGAAAAATGGTTGAGTGCAAGAGGTATGGTATCTCTTTTTACTACAGCACATGGTCTGTTTTGAATATTAGCAAATAGAAGATAGTGTTTCATTGCAAGTTTATTGTCTATCTCATCATTCCAAAAAGCCTCTAAGTTGACATTCTCCATAAATGGTAAGCGTAACATCTTTTATCTCTCTTCTACTGGTGTAAAGGCACTCTCTTCACTATAGTCAAGACCACTATTAATGCTTTTTAAATCGACAGCAGGTTGCTCAAATGTATCCATGATAGATTCACTACGGATATAATCTTCATCTTCTGTATAGCTATCATTAGGAGTGCTTTGTTCAATTATAGGTGTATAGTCTGTTTTTTGTTGCACAGTAGGTTGTTGTAGTGATTTACCTCTTGTTGCAGGTGTTTGGTAGGGAGGGATTTCACTATTGTCTTGATGCTCTTTTTTAGAGGAGATACCAGCTCTTTTTTCTAATTGAGCAAACAATATTTTATTATATTGTTGTTGTATCGATTCAAGTTCAGCTAAACGAACACGTAGGGTTGCAAGGTCTGAACTCTTTTTGATAATATAAGGAGTGATATATATAACAACATTTACTTTACTGTTTGAATTTCCTTTTGAAGTAAAGAGTCGTCCTAGAATAGGAATATCTCCTAATATTGGTACTTTAGTAACAGAATTACCATCAGAACTCTTAATAAGTCCTCCCAAGATAATGGTCTCTGCATGGTTAATAATGGCATTGGTTTTAACCGAACGTTTTGTAGTTGTTGGTCTATCAGCAGAGGTTCCTGAACCTGGTAGGATATCTTCAATGGTGGTCTCAATCTCTAAAGAGACCTTATTGTTTGAAGAGAGTCTAGGTTTAACTTTTAATGTAATACCAATATCTTCACGCGAGTAGTTGTTAAGAACGTTTGATGAGCCTTGTGTACTCTGTTGTGATTGTGTTAAGATAGATTGTGTACGACCAACATAGATGGTTGACTCTTTATTGTTAGTAGATAAAATAGAGGGTTTAGATAAAATCTGTGCAGCACCATTCTGTTTTAATAAATCAAGTTGAGCTCCTAGTGCAAAAACTTTTGATACAGTTCCAAACTCAAATGCTCTTTGGTTTGTTGTGTATGCATTACCATTGTTGTCAAATTGAGTTGTTTGATTATTTAAGAAACCTAGGAGTTCACTAGAGATTGCTAAGGCAGGAGCACCAGCATTAGCAGCTAGTGAAAAGAGACCATTATTGGTAATAGCTCCACCATTTAGCCCATATTTAATTCCAATATTTTCAGCTAAATTTGTATTTACCTCAACAATTTTAGCTTGAATATATACTTGAGACTTCTCAACATCTAACTGTTTAACAGTCTCTAAAATATTCAAATACTGTTCTGCATTAGCAAGAACAATAAGAGCATTTCTCTCAACATCAGAGGCTATGACAGCTTTTTGTACAGGTTTCCCTCCTTTTCCTGTAGGTCGAGAAGCTCCACCTGTACCTGTCATTTGAGGAACAATTTTACTTAAAATCTTCTCCATCTCTTCAACATTGGAGTTTGCTAGGGGAATTACATGCATCTTTTGTAAGTCACCTTCTCCTTCAATATCTAATTGTCTAATATAGTTCTCTAGTCGAGTAATATTTTTAGAGTTACCTACTAAAATAATTGAGTTACCACTAATATCTTGCATAACATCAACTTTTTCAGAGATAATATCTTGTGGAAAGAGTGCTTTTGACATGCTCTGTACATTTGCAAATATATCTTTTACTCTAGCATTTTGAAGATGAACAATTTTACTTCTTTTTGATTGTTGTTTTTCAATTTTGTCGATTAATTTTTTAATAGAGCGTAATGTTGATGGATAATCTGTAATTGCTAGTAGATTATTTTTTTTAAAAGAGACAACTTTTCCACTTCGATGAAGTAGAGGTTTAATCTTTGTTCTAATTACAGCAGAATTAACATTAGAGAGTTGAAAGACAACAGTTTTCATAGTACTTCCACCACTATGAATATTATTTGTAACAGGTAATCCTTCTGACGCTGCTGTTGCTGATTTTACAACTTGGTAGTAACTACCTTTATTGACAAGAGTCATCTTTTTTGTCTCAAGAATAGCATTTAGTAGAGGAATAAGTTCATCTTTCTCTACACCATCTTTATTGGCTACAAAGTTGATTTTACCTTTAATCTCTCCATCAATTAAGATGTTTTTACCTGTAATCTTTCCAACCATTTTTACAAAGTCATTAACACTTAAATTTGTAAAGTTTATATTTACTTTTTTAGCATGAGCTTCCATACTAAGGGTTAAGAGTAATCCTAATGCTAATTTACTGAATTTCATATTCTATCTCCTTGCGTTTACCATCTCTTTCAACGGTTAATGTTAAATTTTCTATATTATTTATATCTTTAAAAAAGTTCATAGCTGTACTTATTGAGTTAAGCTCCTCTGCATTAATAGCCATAAGTATATCGCCTCGTTTAAGTCCAAGTTTTTCAAAATCACTATTTTTTCTTACATAATTAATTTTAAATCCATGAAGCTTACCATTTCTCTTATTCTCTCCTATACTTATATCTTTCCAAATTTTGTCTAAATCTTTAGTATATGAGGTTAATAGATTTCGAGAGATAACTTTAACTCCACCTTGTTCTATAATTGCCCCACTACTCTTTTGTATTTTAGGTGCTTTTTTAGATAATTGTGGAACTCTTAAACTATTTTTAATTTTAGTTAAACTGAGTTTAAACTCTTCACCATTTTTTTTAAAAATAGCATAATTTCTACCAGCTGAAATAAGTTCAAAACCATCTATCTTTTCACCTTTTTCTAAAATAGTTGTTTTTCTACTCTTCTCTACTGTAACAACCAGTTTATCTGGAGCATTATAGAGACCTAGTAGTTTATAGCCTCTCATTGAGCTAACACTATTTTTAGGTTTAATAGGTTGAATAGGTGCAATAACATTAGACTCATTGGTTAGTCTTACACGATAATAGAGCTTTTTTACCCTATTTGTATCTTGATAACTCTCTCCACTTTTAGGTAGAAAAAGTAAAGAGATAGTAAGCCATATAACTTTTACTGTCACTATAATAGAAAGAATAAAAATTAGAGTTGATAGATGTTTACTACTAATAATCTGTTTCATAGTACCATCCTTTAACTGGGTCTTTTTTCAAAAACTTTTTAACACTTTTTAACTCTTTTGCAACTGGAAAAGTTATCTCTACTTTTCTCTTTAAAAGTTTAACATCTCCATCTAGCACTCCAAATGAACCCTCTGCATTAATTTTTATATTTAATGGGTTTAAGATAGAGTAGGTTGCATCTAACTTACTAATAGATTTTGGAGCCATTGTGTGAAAAGCTTTATCAATGTTAATCTCTTTAATGGTTAATTTGCTATAAAGAAAGAGAAAGATAAAGTTTAACTCTGATGCTTTAGCAACTTTTATACCATTGGTATAGATATCAGCACCATTAATCTTTAGACCATACCATTGGTCACTGATTGTCTCATTTGAGATAATAATATTTTTCTCTTTTAATGATTTCTCTAGCAAGTAATATATCTCCTCTTTAGGAGCAAAGAGCCATAAGAGTAGTAGTGTTAGAAAAAAACCACCAATAATTCGTTTTACCATTTGCATGTGAACTCCATAGAATATTTATTTTTAGAACTCTCTTTAATAGTTAAACTTGTAATTTGAACAGGCATATTAATAAGTTTATTGGTTACTTTATTTAGTTCGTTAGCTGTTAGAGATATATAACTTGCTGTCAACTTTTTTGACCTCTTTGTAAAAGATTTTACTTTAGAAGAGGCAACTACTGTTTTTAAAACTTTAACTTTTTTGGTTAATGTTTTATCATCCCACTCTTTTTTGAGGTTAACAATAGTATTGATTTCTGAAATTTGTTGCTCTATTTTTGCTTTATTCTCCTTAACATAACTATATGCTGAAAGTTTGTAGAGATAAGCAAAGAGAACAAAGAGTAGTGAAATAAATACTATCAGTTCATTTTTATATCGTTGTAGGGTCATTAAATTCATATTTTTTTCTCTACTTTTATATTAAGTTTATTATTAATTACTTTGAAATTTTTTGCTTTTGCATTGCGATTTACCTGTTTAGATATGGTTTTATTTGATGTCTCTATATCTGCTTGAATAGTCTCTTTTTTAATCATTAGCCAACTAAGTTGACTCTTAGCAGAGAGAAGTTTAGAAATATCTTTGATACTTTGTCGTTTACTTCTCTCTTTTTTATCTATAGGTCTATATTTTTCTAATATACTCTTTCGTATCATAGAGGAGGTATAGGTCGGATTCTCATCAAGAAGGGCTGTTAATTTTTCATCTTCATTAGATATAGAGGATTTAATACGATTACCCTCAACAATAAAAATAGAACCTAAAATTAGAAAAATAGAACTAAGCAAAATAGTCTCTTTAAGAGATATAAATGAGTTTAGTGACCCACCCATTGTAATACCTGAAGTTAATTTTAGTTCAGATAAATTTAGTGCTTTATAGCTAAGATTTGACTCCATAAATCGACTTGGAATAATTGTAACTGTTCCATCAATAGTTTGTAAAATATTCTTTTCATTAAGCTCAATAGGCTCTTCAAGTTCACTACTTAACTGTTGTGCAAAATATATTTTAGAGACACGATGTTTCTCAATACCTCTACTCTCTAAAAATTGGTCAATCTCATCAATATTGTATGCAAAAAAACACCATTCATTTTCACATTTATAAACATGGTATTGATACTCTTTTGATGTATCTAAATAGTCATCAAATAGAGATGCTGCTATCTGTTTAGCTTGATAGGTAAATTTGACATCTAAACTCTCACGAATAAAGGTATAAAATTGTGGTGTAAGTATAATCTCAACTGAGTGGTTTAATACTACGGGTTCCATATCTCTATGGATAAATAGTCTATTATCTCTCTTCTCCATTAAACTCAAAGTTGCTACTCCTTCCTTCTATATAATTAAAATTAAATTTATATTGTTTATCTTGATATAGATAGCTCTGTTCACAATGCATAGCATTGAGTGCTTTGTTGGCATATATCTTCTTATTTATAACAGTAGAGATACCATTCTCTTTCAAAAATGAACTTAAGGTACTCTCTCCTATTATCCAACTATCTTGTATAATTTCAATGGGTATATCAAATGCAACTGAAATAAATTCAGGTGATATATAGGTTCCATCTATTTTTGTTGTTTTATCTATTTTAACAAAGCTAAAATATTTTTCCCATGGTACGGTTAGTACTTTAGGGTCATCATAGAGTAAAAAATAGTCTATAATTATATTTTTGAACTGTTTTTTTGAAATAGTACCTTTTTTAGGTTGTAATCTTGGTTCATACTCTATATTCTCTAATGTTCTACCTGTAATAGATTGGAGAATCATCTCCTCTAAACGGTTTGGATTTTCAATATCATAAATCTCCATTATATGTTCTAATATATCTTTTGCTAATGATGTTTTTTCTGGAACCAATTTAGTCTGTTGTCTATCTAGCCAAGAGATTGGTGCTCCAACCATTAGTGGTTCGCAACTCAAGTTGATATTAAAACCACTCTTAGGCTCACTTAAGCTCAATGGCATAGTATATATAATCTCCAATTTATCACTATTATCACTTTTTGCTGGAAAAAATCGTTTTAAAACTTCTATTGTATTATTGTATAACAAATCTCCTTGTATAATTGCTGATGTTGTACCAGCATCTTTTTGTACCTTCTCTAAATAGCTGAAAGAGACAGCTATTATAGACATAATAGATGCAATAACCATCAGCGTTATAAAAAGTGCAATACCTTCTTTTTTTTTATCCATAATAAAGCTCAATTCAAGTAAAATCATCACCATTATAACTAACTTTAACTAAGGATTTTAAATATGACTAAAGAAAGAGAGCTAAAAGCCCTAGATTATAAAAAATTAAGTTTTAATAAAACTTATTATTTAACTAATCAAATTAAGATTTCACAAGAAAAAACAGTGAAGAGAGCTTTCTCACTATTAGAGTTACTTGTTGTTATTTTAATTTTAGGAATTTTGGCAGCAACAGTTGTTCCTAAGATTGTTGGTGCTGGAGATAAAGCTAAAATTGACCTTGTTTGTGTAAATATGAAAGGTGCAGCTAATGCATTAAAGATGTTTAAACTGGACAATGGTATGTATCCAGATACAGAAGAGGGGTTTGCTGCACTACAGTCAAATCCAGATCCAGATAAGTATCCAAACTATGCTTCATCAGCATATTTGGAAAAATTACCAAAAGATTCATGGAAAAATAAGATGATTTATATTAAGACAGGAAACAGTTTTGATATTATCTCTTATGGTGCTGATAGACGTGAGGGTGGAACAGATGAGTATGCTGATATAAAGTACTCAGAGTGTAATAAATAGATATGCAGAGAACAAGGCGTTTAGCTTTTACTCTTTTAGAACTGATTGTTGTTGTTCTTATTGTCTCTCTTGTCGGATTTTTAGTCTTTTCAGAGGCTGTAAAACAGCAAAAAAAAGTAGAAGTATTAGATGCAAAAACACTTCCTTCTACATTTCGTAAAACATTTCAGGGTCAAGGTGATGTTGAGCTTTTTTGTATTAAAAAATGTGAAGAGTGTTATGTTGTACAAAATGGAAAAATTTCACCATATGATGGTGGTATTCAATTTGGAAAAGATGTAGAGATATATAAGTTAGATAGTGATGATAATTTTGTTCAGATAGAAGAGTTAGGACGGGTAAAAGATAAAAAAATATGTTTGCGTTATCATCTCTATGCTAATGGAAGTACAACAAAAATGGTTATATCAAACAATTTAGGTATCTACTATCTACCAAGTTTTTTTGGTAAAGCTGTAAAGGTAGAGAGTATGGAAGAGGCAAAAGAGCTATGGATTAATAGTGACTATGATCTGCATGATAGTGGCTCATTTTTTTAGAAGATATATAAGGTATAAAAATGAATCAAAAATATAAAGAAGCATTTACATTAATAGAGGTTATTATCTCTGTTATTATTGTTAGTATTGTAGTAATGGGTGCAATGCAGCTTCAAGAGCAAAATAGTGATATGGCATCATATCTTTTAAAAAGAGGAAATAGTGAACTTGATAACTCTCTATTTTTAACAAAAAAAGTACAACGATATAGTAATGATAAAAAAAGCTCTTATGATTTACTAGTTGATGAGTTCTCAATAAAAGATTTTGATAGTAGAGATATTTTGAAAAAAATTGAGAAAAAAATAAATATTACAGAGGCTTTACCTATACCTGTAGGTGCAGATGGTGATACCCCACAATTTGTTTTTTATAGTAATGAGATTCTATTAAATGGAGATTATCCAGCTAGATATTATACTTTTAAATAGTGAGAGCTAAATATTAGCTCTCCTAGCAGTTAGTTTCTACAAGGGTCAATGACCGACTCTTGATTAGGGTAAAGATATATCTCAACACGTCTATTTAGAGCCATATTTATATCTGAAGTATTCTGTGCAATTGGTTTAGAGAATGAACACCCTTTTGAGTAGATAGGGTTTGTAATTCCACTGCTATGAATGGTATTACCTACAGATGATGCTCTTGCTTCAGATAGTCTTTGGTTATATTGAAAACTTCCTCTATTATCAGTATGTCCTACAGTCTGTATAATAGTATTAGGATATTTATGCAATACAGGTGTTAATTTTGCAATTTTAGCTTGAGCAGATGCTGTAGGCACTGATGAGTTTGTAGCAAACATCATATCATCACGAAACATAATCTTAACATATTTATCGGTATTTGAGACAATAAGGTCATTATCAACATTCTGTTCTGCATTTGGATTGTTATCTACATTTGTATTGAGAACTTGTGCAACCTCTGCTGCTTGTTGGTCTAAACTGTATCCAATTGCAGCACCTACAGCAGCACCAACAGCACCACCAATGGCAACTCTTTTTCCACTATGATTAACAGTAGAACCACCAATTACAGCTCCTAAAAGTCCACCAAGAATTGCACCTGTTTGTGTTCTGTTTGGAGTTCCATCAGCATTGTTAATAGTTGGCATTCCACCTTGAACACAACCTGAAAAGAGTAGTGCTGCTAGAGATGATGCTAAAATAGGTCTTAAGATTTTTTTATTCATTCTATTATCCTTGATTTTTTAAGAGTATAGCATATTTATAGTAAAGTAAATGTGGAAATTAACAAGAGAGTTATCATTTGCTTCCTGGTTTAATAGCAACACTTCCCTCTTTACACATTGGACACTCTTCTGGAGAGTAGATTTCAAAAGTAAAGTCATCAAGTGCAAAAAATGGTACAGAGCTAGGTAGTTTGCACTCCTCTTTTGCTTCAAGAGATGAACCCTCTCTTTTACAAAAACCTCTATTGGCTAATGATGCAAAAGCAACAACATTTGCTCCTAAATCCTCAATTGCTTGTGTAGCTTTCATAGCAGAGCCACCTGTTGTAATTATATCTTCACAAATAAGGACATTTTCATTTTTAGCAACTTTAAAACCTCTGCGTAACTCCATTCCTCCCTCTTTTTTCTCAACAAAGATAGAACGGACACCTAAAGCTCTTGCTAACTCATACCCTGCTATAACACCACCAAGTGCAGGAGCACAGACGGTATCTATCTCTATTCCACTTTTTTGAATTATATCTGCCAAAGCTTTACAGATAAGTTCAGCACGTTTAGGCTCTTCTAAAACCTTCGCACTCTGAAGATAGCGTCGTGAGTGGTTACCACTAGCTAAAAGAAAGTGACCCTCAAGTAGAGCCTCTGTATCAATATATTCTTGTTCAATATTCATTGTTATACTTTAAGAATATCAGCTTCTTTTGCTGTAAGTATTGACTCTATCTCTGCTACATTTTTATCGGTAATTTTCTGAATCTCATCTTGTCCTCTCTTTGAGTCATCTTCTGAGATATCTTTTGCTTTTTCAAGTTTTTTGATTTTATCGTTACCATCTTTTCTAATATTTCTAATAGCAATTTTTGCTTTTTCTGCCATACTTTTTGCTTGTTTAACAATCTCTTGACGCTGTTCAGAGGTCATAGCTGGAAAGAATAGTTTAATAAAGTCACCATCATTGTTAGGATTTACACCAATATTTGCCTCTTGAATTGCTTTTTCAATATCACTAAGCAAGTTTTTTTCCCATGGGGTAATTGAAATAGTTGTGGCATCAGTAACAATGACACTACCTACTTGATTTAATGCAGTTGGTGTACCATAGTAGTTAACTTTGATGTTATCAACAATATTGGTATTTACTTTTCCTGTTCTTAGTGTAGAGAAGTCTCTTTTTAGTGCATCAATACTTTTTTGCATCTGCTCTTGAGTGTGGTCATAAATTTCATTTAACATGGTTTACAGTCCTTATAGTTACTTTAGCTGTTTAGCTAATAATAGTGGGATTTTACCCTTTTTTTGCTTTAGGAATTTTGGAGAGTTTATATAAAGTATAGAAGGAGTGAATCCTTCTATTGTTTATCTATTTAGTGGTTTTATTGTTATCTACTGTTGGAACAGAGGTAGCAGTATTGATTGTATCAGCTACGGAGTGAGTTTTTTTCTGGTTATATAGGTAACCCATAGCAAGTGTATTAAGTACAAATAGAATAGCTAAAGTAAAAGTCGCTTTAGCTAAAAAACCAGCAGGTCCTTTAGCTCCAAACATTGATTCGTTACTTCCACTGTAAGCACCAAGTCCAATACTTGAACTCTTTTGCAGTAAAATGGCAATAACTATCGCAATAGTTAAAAGAATTTGTACAACTAATAGTGTTGAAATCATTTTTTCCTCTCTGAATGTTGAAGTTATTTTCTAAAATAAACTTCAAATTGGGTATAATTTCGGCGATTATACCCTAAATTAATTGAAACTGAGATAAATGAAAATAGTAGAAGCCTTCTCAAAATTTGCATACGAATACAATAACTATAATGTTATTCAAAAAGAGGTAGCTAAAAGGTTGACTTTATATCTCTCAAGAGATAGATATGATACTATTTTAGATTTAGGTTCAGGTAGTGGAGAACTTTATAAAAATATAATAGAGAAAGAGATAGTTTTTAAAAGATTTGTAGCTCTTGATTTCTCTGAAGCTATGTTAAAGCTTCACCCCTCTTCTAAATATGTAACCAAAATCTGTTTCGATTTTAACAATCCTAATCTATTAAGCGTTTTAAATAATGATAGATTTGATGTAGTACTCTCCTCTTCTGCAATGCAATGGAGTAAAAACTTAAAAGAGTTATTGGGTAGTTTGGTTGGACTCTCTAGTGAATATTACTTTTCATTTTTTACATCTAATACATTTAAAACTTTACATAAAATAGTAAATATCACTTCACCTATTTATAAAAAAGAGGAGATAGTGGAAGCAGTAGATAGTTTTTTTATTTATGAGCTAGAGGTTAAAGAGTATAGATTAAATTTTGATTCAGTACATGAGATGCTTAGATATATTAAAAAGAGTGGAGTAGGTGGTGGTGTTGAACAGTTGTCCTATAGGCAAATGAAGAGATTAATGGTCGAGTATCCTTTAAATTATTTAGAGTTTGAGGTAGTTTTTATAAAAGTTATAAGAGAAAAATAGCTCTCTTTAAAAGAGAGCTATTAGGTTAGTCATCACCCATTATTCCTAATAGTTGAAGAATAGATGTAAACATATTATAAAAGTCTAAAAAGAGTGATACGGCAGCATCTATAGGTGAGTCGTATGCTCCATTTGCAATATTTTGTGTATCGTATATAGTAAATAGTGAAAACAAGAGTAATATACCAGCTGTAACTAGAACATGCATTAGTGGACTCTGTAAAATAAATATATTCACCAATGAAGCAATAAAAATAACAATCATAGTAATAAAAAGTGGTTTACCCCAACTAGAGAAGTCACTTTTTGAATTAATAGCAAATATACTTAATGCTCCAAATAGAACAGATGTCATTAAAAAAGCATTTCCTATCAATGCTCCATTTCCTTGACCTATAATCATACTTAACATAGGAACTAACATTACACCTAGTGCAAAAGTAAATACAAAAAGTGCCATTAGATGCAATGTAGGGTTTTTTCTTGTAGCATTAAATCCAAAAATAACCATTAGCATTACAAATCCAAAAATGAACCATTTAAGTTGAGCAATTGTTTCTGCATAAGGCATAGTTAAATAAGCACCCATTGCTGAAGAGACCATACTTGCCCCAAGCAGTTGGTATGTCTGTTTCATGAA
>JALSQJ010000063.1 GCA_026985495.1 Campylobacteraceae bacterium | reverse complement strand
TAAAACAGATAAAGATGGTAAATTTACCTTTGAAGAGGGTAAAGAGTGTAAATTCTCTTTAGCAGGAATTCCTCTTAGAACAACTTCTGCTGATAAACTTACCGATGGTGGGACAATATTAGAAAACAATCCAAAAGTGGCTAAGTTTTTACAGTCAATTGATGCCGATGGAGACTTAAGTAATGGAATTGAGATTGATGATAAAGTTTTAGCAGCATTAACTGATGCTTTGGCTAATATTGATGATGATACTACCGTTTTAAGTGATGATACTATTCTTACTACAGTTGTGGCTGAAGTAGGAAGTCAAGTTTCAGGTGTCTCTGGAACAGTTAGAACTAATAGTGAAGTTCAAGAGCATTTAGCCCAAACCCAAACAGAAATTATCAAAGAGCTTTTGGCTGGAAAGACTTTTTATGTAAGTGGTAAAAAGGATGATGATAGTATTGATATATTTAAAATTATTGTTAATTCAGATGCTACAGTATTTAAAATTTATAAATTAGATGGTACATTTGAGGCTAATTCAAATATAACGATTGTTGGGAATAAACTGACTCTTACGGAAGATACTGATGGTTCATACTCATTAATTTCACAAGAAAATGGTTATATTTTTGTTGATGACCGTAATGCAGATGGAACTAAAGATGGAACGATTGGTCATAGACTTTATGCTAATGAGGCTGATGCTAAAACATATTTTGATTCTTTGACCGTGACAGATGGAGTACCTAACGACAATACAAATGCTCCAATGTATAATGAATTTTATAGCAAGGAGTTAATTATTTTTAATGGTGTTTCAAAGGATACTGTTTCTCATCTAGGTAGGAGTTTTTTTTCTCAAGCTACTAGATATGATAGTAATATTCCCCTACACTGTACAGATTACGGTTATGTAGATACTTTCCATGAAGAGACTTCTAATGGTATCCATACCAGATCTTATTCGTTTCCTGGTAAAGAATCTATAGTATGTATGGAAAGCAATTACTCTGATAGTGCAGACGGTTCTGGCTCTCAAACTGTCGTTTGGTATTGATTAAATAACATATTTTATTCGTCCCCAAACTCTAATATGAGGATGTTTCGCTTGTTTGTATAATCAAAAACCACTCAAGTAAAGCAGATAT
The DNA here is from genome assembly GCA_026985495.1 of Campylobacteraceae bacterium. GTDB lineage: Bacteria > Campylobacterota > Campylobacteria > Campylobacterales > Sulfurovaceae > UBA1140. Next base: position 2,903 of record JALSQJ010000063.1, on the reverse strand, counting down.
AATCAAACTGTAGAGTCGGTTGATGTAGATTGATTTTCTCGTTGAAGCCGTTATGAAAAATGAGCTTGTATGGGAGCTAAATTACTAAACTGATAACTTGGGTGGAAACAGAGTCGGAGATAATCCAGACTGCATTTACAAGCGAAAGTCAGGTTTAGTGAATATCACACAGAACAAAAAGTTCTGTGCTACCGAACTCTTCATAAAAATGGAGGTTCTCATGAACAAGTATATCGTACTCTAGGGGTCAAACGTTGAATATCTACCTATCCATCTCTTCCCTAACAATCTTGGAAACCAAAGAGCGAGAAACATTTAAATAATTAGCAATAGATATTTGACTATATCTATCATCTAACGCTGTAAGTATTTTACTGTTTCTCTCTTTTAATGTTTTCTACTCCAAAAAGTGTTCTTCAATTTAATTTTGAAAACCTTACCCATTTTTAGACTTTTGTGGCTATGCTATTCCGTCGAACTCAGGTTTTAACAAATAACCCCTGAACCAATAACTTTATCTTTATCGTAAAAAACTGCTACTTGTCCATATGCTAAGCCAAACACTGACTCTTCTAACTCAACTAACCCCATATCTCCATCTATAGTTACTCTACATGGAATGGCTCTTGTTCTATAACGCACTTTAACTGTTGAATTAAAATTAGTAAGCCCATCTTCAAAAAGATTAATCTTTTTAATCTTAAATCTATTCTCCTCTAACTCCTCTCTTTTTCCTACAACTATCTGATTTTTTTCAGGTTTAATAGACAAAACAAAATGTGGGTCGTGAGCACCATCTACTGTAAAACCTCTACGTTTTCCTATGGTATAGTGCATATACCCTTTATGCTTTCCTACCACATTACCCTTAGCATCAACAACTTCACCCTCTTTGTCAATATCCATATGACGCTCTAATACTTCTGTATATTCATTCTCTACAAAACAGATCTCTGAACTCTCTTTTTGTGTTGCAAAATCTTGAAGTACCTCTATATTTTTAGCATAAGCTTTAACATCATCTTTTATCCACGTTCCCAAAGGAAAAATCAACTTCTTTAAGGTCTCTTTTCGTACTTGTGCAAGAAAATAACTTTGGTCTTTAGTATCATCTTCTGCCATGTATAGAAACTCTCCATCACATTTTACATAATGTCCTGTAGCTACTCTATCTATACCTAAACTCTCTGCAAACTCAACCATCTTTCCAAATTTAATGGTTCTATTACAAAATACACAAGGGTTTGGAGTCAACCCCTCTCTATAGGTATCTACAAAATAGTTATAAACATTCTCATTAAAATCTTTAGATAAATCAAGAAAATGAACATCTATCCCTAAATAGTCTCCTACACGCTGTACTTTTTTATAGTTCTCTTCATGGTAACCCTTTTTTTCATGAAGTTTCATATATACCCCTGTAACCTCATACCCATCTTTTTTAAGTAAAATTGCTGTTACAGTAGAATCTACTCCACCACTCATACCAACTAATATTTTTCTATTTTCCATTGTTTCTTTCCGTTTTTTATAATTATATCTTATTTCACTTCATAAATTGATTTAATAGATGCTCTTTTGTAGCAACTATTAAATCTTCTGGTATCTCTTGACCTGTTGAGATGTATGCAACTGGTAAATTTTGCCTTATTAAAAAGTTTATCATATCTGAAAAGTCAGAGGTCTCATCTAATTTTGTCAAAATAAGGTTTTTAATAGGAAATGACTCAAATCTCTCTTTTATGAGTTTCAAATCTTTTAGTTTTGAAGTTGCCGAGAGAGCTAAAGAGATAATTATCTTATATGGAGTACTACTCTCAATAAGTTCAATAAATGCTTCTAAAGCTTCAAAATTATCACCATTGCTCCCTGCTGTGTCCACAAAGACAATATCGAACTCCTCTTCTAAAAACTCCTCTTCATTTATGAGTCTAATATCCATCGCATCGGCATAGTTCTCTAACTGCTCAACAGCTCCTACTTTTTGTCGGTCAAAATTAAAAAAAGCGACACTGTGTGACTCTTTTAAAAAGTAGGTGTATCGTGCTGCTAACTTTCCTACCAAAGAGGTCTTACCAATACCTGTTCCACCTACAACTATATGAACTACTCTTTTTAAATTAGTTGACTCCTCTTCTACATTAAGAAGGGTATCTAACTCCTCCAATACATAAGCAATAAGAATTGCTTCATCATCTTCAAAAGTAGAACCTACCAAAGGTGCTAAAAGTTTTTCAGTCCACTCTTGGGTAAGTCCACGCTCTACAAATCGGTCAACTACTTTTTTAATAAGAGGTGCATGAGAGACAATATCAGTTGCCAATGAACTGTGCATCATTGAAATTTCAGCTCTTAAAGCTTGAATCTCTTCAACAGTCAAAAGGTCACTATTCTCATCTTTTTTTGGCATTTTCTCTCTTAAATTTTAGTTTTTAAATGGTTCAAAGGAATTAAAACAGATGTACGCTTCATCCAATGAGGGTGAGGTAAAATCAACTCTCTACTCTTCATCTTCACATTTTCATAAAATATCATATCAATATCTAAGGTACGAGGTGCATTTGCAAATGAGCGTCTTCTTCCAAACTCCTTCTCCTTATGTAAAATATAGCGTAAAAGTGCTTTAGGTTTCAAACAGGTTTTCACAATTATTAATGAGTTATAAAAATCTTCTTGTTGATGGTATCCAAAAGGTGGATTTTTTAAAATGGGTGATGTCTCAACCACATCAACATACCCAGAACGCTCTAATGCTATAAAAAGATGGTTAAATCGCCGTCGTACATCACCAATATTTCCACCAATTCCCAAAAGAGCTTGATAGGGTTTATTAGATTTAACTTTAGAGAGATAAGGGTATTTTTCTTGATAATATAGAGTGTTCTCTTTATCTAATTTTTTTT
>JALSQJ010000062.1 GCA_026985495.1 Campylobacteraceae bacterium | reverse complement strand
ACTTAGGAGTATGGCTCTTATCTTTTTGAAGATGTCAGCAAACTCACCTTTGATATCTATATTATATTGCATCTCTATATCTTTAATTCAAAATTCTCACTATGTACTATTTTACCATTTATCTGAATCTCTAACAAATGATTTCCTGCATACAACTTTACACCCCACTTTACACTTTACACCCCCACTTTACACCACGATTTATTATATGATGATAACCTGCTAGGTCTAGGTGTAATTTTTGAGGAGGTCTATGGTATTATTTTCTATTTGGGTTTCGTTTGTGTTTGGGGTCATGCTTCATCCATTGCTAAAAGTTTACTCACTCTCTCTTGGATATACTTCTCTATTTGGCGTAATCTTTTATTGGGAAGTTTATATTTGGAGTTTTTGTTAAACCTAAACCCTATGAGTTTTTTCACTTTTTGTTTGACTTTTTTTGTCATTATCTTTTCAGCAAAAAGCATAAAGTCACCTGCATTTTTCATACTTTTTGTTTGGGCATAGGCTTCTATATTGTTCAAGTCATCATCTAAAGCATCTGAAAACAAAGAGAGACCATTGTCAAAAATGGGAGCAACACTTACTATCTCATTGTTACTATTATCCACCATAAGACCAAAGTTACCAAAGTGTCTGTCAGTGTTGAGTATGATGACATCAAAAATAAGCATCTCAATCAGCTCTTCATAATAGCTTTCGCCTAAGTTTTTGTAGTATCTCAATACCGATTCCCATCCCCCCTCTTTTACAAGATGGTAGATGGGAACAAATGCTAACTCTTTAGAAGAGAAGAGTTCACAAATAGAGTTCACTTTACCTTTCCATTTTCCCAATGAGTATATTGTGGCATTGAGTCCCATACTTTGGGCTATTTGTGATGCATAAAACTCTGAGTAAGGTTCTTTGCCACAGTTGGCACAACCATGTGAGCCACTTTTGTAAAGGTATGTACCTTTTCTGCCTTGTGGGTCTCTTCTCCATGCTTTTGCCAACATACCGTTGGTCGTAAACTCAGGACTAGAGAGAAAACCCTCTTTTTTTACAGAAGCATATCCTGTGTAGGCAAGTAGTGAAAGTGTTTTATTGAAATCATTATCATACAGATTGTAATTTGTAAACAACCCTTTAAACCCCTCTTCGACTATCCAGTAGCAGTCATTGAGTGAGAGGCTTTTAGATATGGAGACTATCCCTTCCAAGTTATCCAGACTTAATCCAAGTTCCATCAAGACTTTATGCACAAACTCTCTGTTTTTAGGAATGGTTCTAGACTTTATCCATGAAAGTAAATTGCTATTGTTTATTTCAACTCCTAAAGGAAAAAATTTCCTATTCTCTTCATACAAGTGTGTTATCTCTATGGCACTGCCAGAGAGTGCATTTAAAATAAATCGAAATGCTACTATGTTTCTGTCAAAATGTTTTAGGATGTAGGTTTTGTGTTGCATACTAATCCTTGATTTTATTTTTATATTTTACTAAAATATATATCATTTCCTAAAGAGTAAAAAAAACTTCTCCGTCTTATCTCCATAGATAGAGATTGCTTTTTTAGAGACTAACTTCATGGAGGTAAGTTTTTGAATTTCTGCTACAGTGTAGAAGTACTGCGTAATACTATCTTGTGACTTCTTAAAAAACTCTCCTGTTTTCTCAAAAAGAGTAAAGTCCATATAGTAGGTTTTATCCTCCTCTATATAGTCTGAATCAATAGTTACAAATCTGTCACCACCATCTTTAATGAATGAACCAGCAGCCACCACCTTAAAAGCAAATAGTGTATTTATATCAAAAATGAAGTGACCACCCTCTTCAAGATGCTCCTCTACACATCGTAAAAATCGTCGTAAGTTTTTAAAATCTAAGTAGTTTACCATATCAAAAATGGCAGTGATAATATCAAACTTACCCTCTACTTTGCATAGGTCTATAGCTTCAGCATTTAAACCTTTGGCTTTAGTCATCTCTACCATTACACCACTAAGGTCAACTCCTTTAGCTTCTACATTTGGATAGTATTGCGTAATATTTTGCAAAAAACCACCTGAACCACACCCTACATCTAAGAGCGAGTTAAACTCTAACCCCTCTAATGCTTCATAATAGTACTCATTTAAAATAGGTGTAACCTCATTAACTCCTAGAAGGTCTTCCACTTTAGCATAGAGGTCAAGAGCATTAGACACGGCTTTTTACCACAGCATTAATCTTCTCATAGAGGTCAAGTACCTCATCTTTCTTCTCATAGTATGAGTTTTTATTTGCAATCAAGTGAACAGAGGAGTCCATAATATCTTCTGCCACTTTTAAACCATTCTCTTTCATGGTTGCACCTGTCTCTACAATATCAACAATTGCATCGGCTAAACCAACCAAAGGAGCTAACTCAATAGAGCCATAGAGCTTAATAATCTCGACACCTACAGCCTTTTGTGCAAAATACTTTTCAGTAATGTTTACCATTTTAGTAGCAATTTTAATGTTAGGTTTACTCCAATCTAACTCATCTTCATTCTTAATTCCAATAGAGACCTTACACTTCCCCATCTGCATATCTAAAAGCTTTACAATATCTAGCTCTTTTTCAGTAATAACATCTAGCCCTACCACACCTATGTCTGCTGAACCATACTCTACATATACAGGAACATCTTGATTTCTTACATTTAAAAAACGAAAATCTCCTACTTCCATTACAAGCTCTCGCCCCTCAAACTTAAACTCTCCACCAAATATCTCTGAAAATATTGCCAAAGTATCCTCTGCTATTCTTCCCTTTGGAAGTGCCACTGTTAACATCTATCTATTCCTTTGTAATGCAACTCTCATACCTTGAAAGATTAAGGTCTCGTCAAAAATCGAATCTCTAAAAAATTGACTTAAAAACTCGCCATCTCCACCCAATATATAGAGCTGTTTATCAAGCCTATGTTGCTCTATAAGCGTTTTAATCGACGCGATTATACCAAAACTTATTGCATCTTTAGTTGTAGTGGGTAACTCTTCTAGTGATACCTCTTGATTTAACTCAACTTTTAATGCAGGAGAGATAGAGCTATACGCCTCTAAATAGGCTTTTAACCCCAAAAGTATAAAACCACCTTGATAGACACCATCTTCTACTACATCAACGGTAATAGCAGAACCTACACTAACAAAAATACCATCTCTATGAGATAGACATAGGGCTTTACGGTCTATCCCCATTGTCTCATACTCATTCTCTATCTTTATTAAGGGTGAGATATCTTCCCAATTATCTAAGCTAGAGAGTCTCTCTTTTAGTTGATGTTTAACACTTATATATTTTACATCTCTATTGCCATATTGAGCTATTGCCTCTCTATGACTAAGATGTATTACATCTTTACCATTGTATATATGAACTCTACTATTTCCTATATCAGCTAAGAGCATTTGCTTTGAAACATCTCCACAAACTCATCAAGCGTTCTAATCTTTTTTAGTGCCTCATCTATCTCTTTAAAATTTATAGTTACCCCATACTCTTCACACTGCTCTTCCCATCTTTTAGCATTAAAAGTAAGAAAGTTTTCAAGATAGCCCATTAAAGCACTTAAATAAGCAGAGGATAAATTCTCTTGCTCAAAAAAGTTTGCCACCTCTACAAATGAAGATTGGATAGGGGGGATAATTCGCTCTTCAAAATCTTTTAACTTCTCTTCTTCTGTCATCTACTCTATCTCCATATTTTTTAAAAAAGAATTCTACCCTTTTCTCTTTACCCTAACCTTTTTTGGGGCAAATAACTCTAAAGCTTTAGCTATCATAGGTTCTTCCAATATGGTACGTTCATCTTTCTCTTTGGCTGATTCAACACCACCATCATCTGGAGCAACACATGAGCTTTTCATAGCAATCTCCTCTTCTTTAGGTTGATTTAAAACCTCATCTTCTATCATAGATGTTGGTTCTTGATTTGATTCTACCTCTTTTAATGTTACTGGAGAGGGTAACTCCTTTGATATATTTTTAATTTTACTCTCAAAACCATAAATCTCTTGCACAAAGGTACGAATGGTCATCCAGTTGTTTTTAAGTAG
>JALSQJ010000061.1 GCA_026985495.1 Campylobacteraceae bacterium | reverse complement strand
TTGGCATTGTCGATACAACAAGTAGAGTAAGCCACTTAGGTATTGTTGCCCTACTTATGTTTGCAGCACTTATCTCTGTAAACTTAGGGGTCATTAACCTATTGCCCATACCTGCTTTAGATGGAGGACATGTTATGTTTCATCTCTATGAACTTATTATGAAAAAACCAGCTAATGAGGAGATAATGTTTAAATTGACACTTTTAGGTTGGGGGCTACTACTTAGCTTAATGATTTTAGGCTTTTACAACGATATTAATAGATTATTTGGATAGGATTACAAAATGAAAGAGAAGTTAAGAAAAAATTTAGATGAAGTTATTTGGAACATTGAACAGGCAAGAATTACCATTAATGAACACCATATTGTCAAACTGGTAGCTGTTGGAAAATATTCTGATGAAGAGAGCATAAAAACACTCTATGAACTAGGACAAAGAGCCTTTGGTGAAAATCAGGTTCAACAACTTGAAACACGAGTAAAAAACTTAGAAGAGCTACCTTTAGAGTGGCACATGATAGGAAATCTTCAAAGCAATAAAATTAACAAATTAATAGAGTTACGCCCTACTCTATTTCAATCGTTAGACTCTTTAAAGTTAGCATTAGCACTCAATAAACGTTTAGAGACAAAAGGTCAGAAGATGAGTTGTCTGTTACAAATTAATAGTGCAAATGAAGAGAGTAAATATGGAGTGAGTAGTGATGAAGCTATTGATATTTACCAACAGATTCAAGAGAGTTGTCCACAAATCAACCTTAAAGGTGTTATGAGTATTGGTGCTCATGTTGATGATGAGAATATAATTCAGCAAAGTTTTGAAACAACACATACTATTTATAAAAAGCTACAAAATAGTGGAGCTACTATCTGCTCTATGGGTATGAGTGGTGACTATGAACTAGCTATTAAGTGTGGCTCTAACCTAGTAAGAGTTGGTTCTAAAATATTTAAATAGAGTATAAAGGGAGAGAGCATGAGACAGCTAGTACACTACTATGTAGATAAAGAGGCATTTTCTATATGGATTAAAAAAAATAGAATTATAAATAGCAATAGACTCTTAATAGAGATTAATTTTCCAGATGAGAATAAAGAGCAACTGCAAAAACTACTATATATAGTAACAAAAAATTTTCCAGATGCTACAGTTGTAGGTATGCAGAGTTTTACCTCTTTTTTTAACCATACCATTTCAGATATTAGAAGTAACCCTGTCATATCAATTATGGAGTTTGAAAAGAGTACTATAAGTTCTGAAGTACTTGATTTGGGTCAAAACTATGTTAAAGGTCAAGCTCCAAACATTAAAAAGAGTCATATTGAGAAATTTCTTCAACCAGACACTAAAGCTGTTCAACTTCTCTCTAGCTATAATGAGATATACACCTCAACACTTATTGACAAGATAGGCACTACTTTTGGACATCTAAAAGTTTTTGGTGGTGGTGCAACACACAGTAGTGAAAATAGCCATAATGGATTTGTTTTTCATAAAAATATTATCTACCCTAAAGCAATTATTTTAATCTTTATGCATGGAGAGAATTTAAATGTAGAACTCTACCAAGCATTTGACTGGAAACCTATCTCCAAAAAGAAAAGAATTACCAAAGTAGATGGGAACTCTATTATAAAGATAGATGACTCTCTTGCACTTGATATTTATAAAAAATATTTTCCAAATATTAAAGAGGACCCATCAGTATCAATACAAGTTCCACTATATATTACTAAAAACAATATTTCACAGACAGCACATATTTTAAAAATAGATTTTGAAAAACAGAGTCTAAAAGTCACACAAAAGCTAGAAGAGGGAGATGTAGTTCAACTCTCTATTGGTAACTACAATGCTATGATGAATCGAACCCAAGAGATTTATAAATTTCTATCATCTACCCCTGCACAAGGGTTATGGATAGGAACTTGTGTCTCTTATGAGTATGGTTTTAGAATTCCTATTCTGCACTACATATCTATTATTAAAAGTAACAACCATATTTTTGGGTACTCAACAGAACAAGAGTACTTCAATGCTGAAAATCAACCCAATACATACCATAACCATACCTTTATTATGGCTGCTATCTCTGAGTCAACTTCTGATTTCATTTCACTAAAAGAGTATAAAGAGGATAATATTACTCCATTTGAGATTGCCAACAAAAACCTCTACTCTATTATGCACAAAACAGCAAGTGAACTAAACTTATTGACTGAAAATCTTGAAAATATTGTTACTCAACGAACAGAAGAGCTAAATAACCTTAACAAAGGTTTACAAGTTAAAATTAAAAATGCTGTACGAAAAGAGAAAGTGCAAAATGCCATTATGAATCAGCAATCGCGTTTAGCATCAATGGGTGAGATATTAGAGAATATTGCACACCAATGGAGACAGCCACTAAATCAAGTATCATGGATTATGAATGACACCATGATTAAAGCTCAACTTGGACGTAGTGATGAGATTAATATTGAAGAGTTGGCAAAAAAAGTAAATGAGTCTATACAATTTCTATCTGAAACAGTTGAAGATTTTAGACGTTTTGTTGACAAGCCATCTGATTTGACTCAAACATTTAATATTAAAAATAGTATTGAGTCAACTATTTCACTCATAAAAGAGACCCTTATTAAGTCCAATATAAATATTGAATTACATTGTCCAGAAGATGTTAAATATAAAGGTTTTGAAAATGACTTCAAACATGTTATTATGAACCTTATTAACAATGCTAGAGATGCAATGGAGGAGCGTCAAATAGAGAATGGTAATATCTCTATTCGTGTATATCATAAAAAAGATGAACTTATTGTTGCAGTACAAGATAATGCTGGAGGAATTCCAAAACCAATTCTAAAAAATATTTTTGAACCCTACTTTACCACCAAACATAAAAGTAAAGGAACAGGTCTTGGTCTCTATATGAGTAAGAACCTTATTGATAAAGTAAAAGGGAGTATAGAGGTACTTAGTATTGTTAATAAAAAGACAACTTTTATTATTAAACTTCCAGATGAAGGAGCATTACCTACTACACCTCCACCTTTTTTAGATGATGAGGAGTAGCCAACCTCTTCTAAACCTGAGTTCTAAGGCAAATAAGCTATTGTAGGTACACCTAACTCTTCAGGGAAACCACACATTAAATTTGCAGCTACCATAGCTTGTGAACTTGCACCTCGTAACAGGTTATCAATAGCAGAATTTACAAACAGAGCATTTCCATTTTTAGCAGCAAATATATCACAAAAGTGTGTTCCTGCTGTACTCTTAATATCTACAGGTTTTTCACGAATACGAATAAATATATCATCTTCATAATGTTTTTTTAACACCTCTAATGGGTCAATATCCTCTTTAAGAGTTGCATAGATAGATACCAACTCCCCACGAGTAGCAGGAATGAGATGAGGAACAAAACTAACACTCATTTTAGCTCCATGAACTCTCTCTATCTTCTCTTCAATCTCTGGTGCATGTCGATGTTTTAGTGGATTATAGGCAAATATATTGTCATTCACCGTCACAAAGTGAGTTGTCTCACTAAGTTTTTTACCTGCTCCACTTACACCAGATTTAGCATCGACAAAGAGTGGTGCATTATGGTCAAGATAGGGAATAAATGGCAAAATCCCAAGTAGAGTAGCAGTTGGATAACACCCTGGTCCTGCAACCAAATTTGCTTTTTTTAAATCTTCTCTATAGTACTCTATAAGTCCATAAACTGCTTCATCTAAATGCTCTTTATCTTCATGTGGACAGTAGTGTTCTTCATAGGTATCAAGGTCAAGTCTATAGTCAGCCGATAGGTCAACAACTTTAACGCCTTTTTCAATTAACTCTTTTGCAAACCCCATAGAGGCTTTATGAGGAAGAGCCAAAAATACCAACTCACACTGCTCTACTACAGCCTCTACTGATGCCTTTTCAACAGGGTAAGTAATAACATCTACTAATGATGGGTGGAGAGCTTCAATCACAGTATCTCCAGTTGTAGTTGCTAAATATTTTAGAACAAATTTAGGATGTGTTATCAACATCTTAACTAACTCTAAACCAGTATA
>JALSQJ010000060.1 GCA_026985495.1 Campylobacteraceae bacterium | reverse complement strand
TACAATAAATTGTCGTTTTTTCTCAGCTTTAAGAGCTTCGATAGCTTCGTCAAAATCTAATGGTTTATGCAACTCTAAATCCATTGGAACTAACTCTACCTCTTCTGGTTCAAGGTCAAGTACAGCTTCTGCCTCTGCACCTAAATCTTTAAAAGACATCACTTTGTGGTCTTTAATTTTATCAGCATGTCTTCTTAATGCTTTTTTTGCTCTCTCAATAGCAGAGTCTGTTGCAGAATAGACATCTTTATCACTCTGAGTAATAACAATGGTATTTTTATCTTTTAGATTAAGCACAAGCTCTACAGCAACCCCCTCTTTCTTTTTATTGTTTGCAGAGACAATAGTGTTACTTGAAATAATATTTAAATTGTATTTGTCCAACTCATCAATACTCGCAGCGATATGCTCTCTTATAGAATCTGATAGGTCAAAGTGTCTTCCCACTATATTTTTACTCATAATTTATCCTTTTACATTTTTTACATAACAACTTTTCATAATCTAAGTTCATGGTTGTTAAGTAGATATATTATACCCAAAATAGGTAAATAGATAGTAAACCAAATGAGATTTTTCAAAAATTAATTAATATTTTTAAAGTTTTTGTAAAGTTCTTCTATAAAAAGTGATATTTCTATCTGTTGTTAGGTCATCAAAATCTTTGTAGGTGATGTATGTGTCAACTACCATAGAAATAGTATCATTAAATCCTCCTGTTGTTGTCCATGTAGCATTTGTATTACTTAAATTAATAGTTCCATCACTCTCTATATTATTATTACAATTAGCTAAAAGAGTACTGTTACCAATATAAGAGATATTCATTCTAACATCATAACCATTAGTAGCATCTCCAAAGTGGTCAGTAATAGTTTCAATACAACTACTACTTCTATCTTTATGAATAGCATATAAAATAGCCAACTCCGTATAACTCCGTGCCAAAAGCTGTGCTTGTTCTTTTTGATACTGCATGGTTGTTGCCTTGACTGTTTTATCTGTAACATTCATTACAAGTGAAGTTACCGTTGCCATAATGACTATAACAAATATAGCTGTAATCATTGAAAATGCTCTTTTACTTTTTACTTTTATCATTTTATAATCGCTTTCTCTTTACATGAACTAATATTATAATCTGCTCCAATATTTTCGGTAGCACATAGTTTGAGTTGGATTACTCCTCCATTTTCGGTGAATTTTAAGACGGATACATTTTTCATAAGAAGAGATTTTTCACTATTGGAACTGTTATACATCTCTCCATTCCAAGGTTGATAGTTGTAATATAAAAAGAGGTCATGTAATCCATCTGCATTTAATTCTGGTACTAAAGCATACGCTGACCATGCTAATTTATAGCGTTCTGTAACAATCTTTGGTAACTCTGCTAAGGTATTTATATCATTTTCAAAACTAAGGTTTGTATCACTATTAATAGAAACACGAAAAATACAAGAGGTGTTATTTGCCTCAATTAACCCCATACAAGATGGGTCATATTTTAAGCCATCTCTGTAAAATTCATCTTTTTGTATAAAGAGAAGTCCAGCAGGTTTACTAGAAGTTAAATTGACTTTGCCATTGGAAAGATTACTCATAATTGTTGAAACACTGCTAAAGTTTGACGCAGGAGAGATAAAGCTATCTCTTGAAGCTGTCTCATAATTAGCAACACCACTCCAATAAGGGGTTGCTCCTGCACTAAAGCTATCATTATCATACCCTATCCACTCAATGGTAGTAAAGTTATTATCGTCTGCTGGAATATCTTCCAATTTAATCCAGTTTGTTCCCTCTACTGTACCTGGGTTTGAAATGTCTTTGGCAATAGTTGTTCCTAAAATAGCATAGGTTAATCGGTTAACAATTTGTGTTGCCACCAGTTCAGTTTTTGTACTTGTATTATAAACAGCTCTTTGGGTAATGTAATTTTCATAAACTTGTACAATAATTTGTGAAGAGATAGAGGCGACTATCCCTAAAATAACCAATACAAAAATAACCTCTATAAGTGAAAATGCTTTTTTAACTTTTTTCATAATTCATCTTCTCCTTCAGGTATAGATGTTCCTATATTACAAGAGAATGCTTGAAGTGTTATGCTCTTATTGAGTTCATCAACGCCACTATCTGAAGTTAAATGTACCGTAACAAATTTGATGTTACTTATCACGCCTAAAGCACTATTATCAATAGTGGCAATATCTAAATCTGTAATATTCCCATCTGTAAAGTTTACAGAATCATCAGCATAATTAACGGTAGTACTCATATTAATATCGACATCAACATAGTCTCCTATGTCCGATGAACTAGGGTCAAGAAAAACCGTTAATCCTAAATGACTTCCATCATAATCATCAACATCATCAAAGCTAGTATAGTTCGACTCATTGCTATCAAGCCCAAGAGTTGAGGGAACAAGAGTCGTGTTCCCATCTAAACTATTTCTCCCTGATACTCCTATTAATCCATTGGGAGTATTAGCTGTAAAGGTGAAATTGGTTCTATTTGTCTCCAAAATTGGAGATGCTCCCACAGGAATATTGGCATTAGCTTCATCCCAATGCATTGAAAGCACAATGGAGGTTTGAGAAGCTGCTGCTGCAATGGCTTCTTGTTGAAAAGCGACATTGGTACTTTTGATAGATTGTTGAATGAGCATCGGAGCAGACATTAAGACAATCCCCATAATCACTAAAGCGAAGATAAGCTCTATCATCGCAATGGCTTTTTTACTCTTGGTTACCATGACATTTTTCCATTATGTTCTACTTTATTGGCACTCTCAATCATGGTTTTATTCTCCCCAATCCCTGTTAATGCCGATGGATTTTTAATAGTAACAGAATAAGAAGAGCTTCCAAAAGGTACACCTGGAATTACTTTTTTGTTATATCTTAACCATACATCACTATCAATAGCAATGATGGCTTTAGTTGTCTCATCTATACTATTTGAAGAGGTCTGAATATTATCAATACGACCATTGATAAAAGCTGTAGAACTGTTATCAGGATAATTTGTGGTTACACTGTTTTTATTACTTATAAGTCTGTAAACTTGACCTTCAGCTAGACTATCATGGTTTTTAACTGTATGCCATCCCCGTATTTTTCTTATACCTTTTACTAACGTAACACTATTTAAGTTCATTACATCACTACACCATTGTGGGTCATTAGGTTTTTTACAAAAAATTTCAATAAATAGAGGAGTATCAAAACTCTTTTTATTGGTTTCAGGATAGTTGTTTCTATATGAAGCAACACGTGAGAAGTAGAAAATACGATTCTCTAAAATCTCTCCTGTACCATTAGCATCATGCTCTTTATTTCTCAATTTAGCACTTAAATTTGAACTGTTAACATCTAAAGAGATAAAATCTACTTTAATAGGATTTGTTGGTTTATTAAATGATTTTTCGATATTGTAAAGCGTGGTGATTTTCATTGAGCCATTATTCTCATCTAAAAATGCCTCTTCAATATTGATGTCTCTCATATGTTCTACATTGGTCGTATTATCATCATTAAGGTAAACAACTTGTTGAGGCATTAATGTCGTTCTCTCTCCACCTATTGTAGCAATTGATTTTGGTGGAGTATAGTCTGTGTTGTTAGACTCCCCTTCATCGGATATAAAAGAGAATTTTAAGCCCAGTTGTAAGCGTATGTCACTACTCATACAACTTTTTGTAAAGTTACTAAGGGTAGTGTTGTTCTCTCCCACAGCATTAATAATAGAACTAAGTTTTACACCCATTTTTGTTGAACGTGTCAAATCACTCATATAGAGATAATTTTTATTATTATGAATATTTTTAAGTGTTGTTGCACTCATATCAAACTCATACGGCATAAACTTCAACGCCACATTATCACTCTCAATATTACACCCAAATTTACTATCTCCATCATTAGAAACAGTACTGTCATCTAAAATACAATCCCCATTCTCTTGGTCAATAGCTGTCCAGTTACTATCAACAATCTTTAAATTATATTTTCCATAGTTATTATGAGATAGCGTTTTTGTAAATGTTCCATCAGTAAATTTATAAGCTAAAGAGCG
>JALSQJ010000059.1 GCA_026985495.1 Campylobacteraceae bacterium | reverse complement strand
TGAAAATTTTTAACAGCTCTCTCAAGACAGCTGTCAAACTTAGAACTTAAAAGATTTGCAGAGCAACCTCTGTAGTCACCAGATAGTAGAAGTCGTCTTCTAAGTTTTACGACTATTGGGCTAGAATCTCCTTTTTTTAATGACTTAAATTGTGGAAGTTTTCCCCAACCTCCTTGCCACTTAACTTTGTAGAGTCTATATAGAACTGAGATTAAATCTTTATAGTGATAACTTTTTGGAGTTACCTGTTTTATAGTTTGTATAACATTATCTTGTGAGATAAACTTTATAATATCAAAATATAGAGGATATCTAACCCATTGCATATTGATACCTTTGTTCTGATTGGCTAAAAGAAAATTGTCAAATTTTTTCCAATCTATCTCTCCATAAATGGTATGTTGTAAAAAGTCATAATAGAGAGCTGTTAATTTTAATTCAAGTTGAACCAAAGAGATATTGGTATGCCTCTGCTCTAAATCTTGTTTAATCTCTTTAGCTACTCTATGTATGCTACTTCTTGGGTTAAGAGTTACATCTCTTTGTATAGAGGATAGTAGTTGCATCACTTTTTCCCCTCTAATCTTATGATTTGAGAGCCATAAGGCTCTATTTTGATTTTTATTATAGATATTTTGCAATTGTGTTAAATGGTTCAGTAGATAATTGTTATTACCTATAACTCCTCTATTTACTTCAATAAAATCACTCTTGTAATTGTTGTTTGTATAGACTACTGAAAAAAGCGAAATAGTTGCTGATAGTAGTACAATAATAGCTCGTTTAATAGCTCTCATCTTCTCCTCCTTAAATGTGATAGATAAATGTTAAAAACTTCTGTTCAAACTCTTTAGCAGGTATGGCTTTGCTACATAAGTAACCTTGATAATAGATATGTAAATCCAATTTCATTAGTTGTCTTCTCTGCTCTTCAGTCTCAACACCCTCAATAATAATTTTATAATTAAACTGTTTCCCAATAGCGATAATACTTTTAACTAACTCTAGTGTATCGGGATTGGTTAAGATATCGGTTACAAAAATTTTGTCTATTTTTAAAACTTTAAAAGCAATCTTTTTTAAGTAAGAGAGTGAAGAGTACCCTGTTCCAAAGTCATCAATGCTACACTCAATACCATTCTCTTTTAGTTTTTGAATAATATTTTGTGTCTTATCAAAATTGTCTAAAAGTGTTGTCTCTGTAAGGTCAATCTTTATTAGGGAAGGGTTAATGCCACTTTTTTTGATACAATTGTCAAGTTGCTCTACAAAGTTAACTTCATTGAGTTGACGAGCATTAATATTGATAGAGATATACTCAAAGTTAATAATTTTAGCCTCTTGCCATATATATAGTTGTCTGCAAACCTCTTTTGCAACCCACCAACCTACCTTAGTAATAAGACCAGACTCTGTAGCCATAGGAATAAACATATCTGGCATAATAAGCCCTTTGGTAGGGTGGTTCCAGCGAACAAGAGCCTCTATAGCATTAAGTGTATTGCTACCTATAGAGACAATAGGTTGATAGTAGAGTTCTAGTTCATTATTTACAATAGCATTTTTAAGGTCATGTTGTAATGATGTAAGCTCTTGTTGTTTTAAGTCAAGTGTATGGTCATAAAAACGGATATTGTTTAACCCCTCTCTTTTTGTTTGATACATTGCCATATCTGCTTGACGTATAATCTGTTCTGTATCGTTAGAGTTAGGCTCAATTAGTACAATACCAATACTAGTAGTCACATAGAGGTCAAGTCCTTCAATATAGAAAGATTTGTTAAAAGTCTCTTTAATTTTAAGTGCAATCTCTCTTGCTCCATCTTTTGCTATTTGAAAATATTTAGTATGAAAAGGAATAACTATAATAAACTCATCACCACCAATACGAGATAGAAATTTATTTTCAATTTTAATTGCTTTAAGTCTTTGGGCAACTTCAAGTAGAAGTTTGTCTCCTACAATATGACCAAAGGTATCATTTATCTGTTTAAAGTGGTTTAAGTCCAAATAGAATAGAAAAGAGTAGTTGTCAATATGCTCTACTTTTTCAACAAGCTCACTCATATACTCTTGGTAGCTCCTTCTGTTGGGTAGATTTGTAAGTGAGTCATGAAGCGACATATAGTTAATTTTTTTATAGGCAACGTGTTCTATACTTTTGTCCTCTATGGTTCCTATACCTCCTATAATCTGATTGTTATCATCAAGTAAAGAGGAGCAGGTTAGCTCAATCCAAATTGGTTTCTTTTGAAATGAAAAATGAAAAGAACCTATGGTCTCTTTTTCACTAGGGATAAGAAGAACATATTTTAGTAGTTTAAGTACTTTTTTATCTTTTAATTGATTTAAATTGAAATTCTCTATCTTCTTTTCAGATGTTGGACAAAATAGTTTTTTAAACATATTGTTATATCTAAGAATTTTCAACTCTTTATCATAATAGAAGATTCCAATAGGTGCTTGTTCTAAAAGTGCATTTAATTTCTGCTCTTTTTGGGAGAGTAACTCTTTTATCCAATACCCATGCTTTTTAGTCTCAGTATATTTATGGTTAATTTGGGATAGTCTCTTAATAATAACTAAGATAAAAGTATAAAAAGACAATAGTATTAATAGTTCAATAGCTTTATACTCTTTATCTAAAAAATAGATAGCAATTAAAGCAAAGATAAATAGTATGCTACTAAATAGAGTAAAATTAGATGTAAATTTTTTCATTAAGTCCTTTCACTATTTATATTATAGAATAATATTGATTAATTATATATAACATATTAGATTAAGAAGTATAAATTAAAAGTAGATTAGAATAGATATAGCTCATATATAATAGAAATTTGCTAAAATTACGGATTGTAAAAAATATTATATAAGGATTTATAATGAAAGTATTACTTATTAAAGATGTAAAAAGTCTTGGAAAAAAAGGTGAAATTAAAGAGGTAAAAGATGGCTATGGTCAAAACTTCTTAATTGCAAAGGGTATGGCTAAATTGGCTACACCTGATGTTGTTGCAAACTGGAAAGCAGAGCAAGAGAGAATAGAAAAAGAGTTAAAAGAGACTTTAGAGCGTTTAGCAAAAGAGAAAAAAGAGATAGAGGCGAAAAAGATAGTTATTACTAAAAAGTTAGCTCCTGCTGGTATTCAAGGTTCTGTAGGTAAAGATGATATTGCAAAGGCTATTAACGAGCAGTTAAATATTAAAATTGATAAAAAAATAGTTGAGCTGAAAAAAGCACTTAAAACAGTGGGTGAACATAAAG
This sequence comes from Campylobacteraceae bacterium, assembly GCA_026985495.1. Classification (GTDB taxonomy): domain Bacteria; phylum Campylobacterota; class Campylobacteria; order Campylobacterales; family Sulfurovaceae; genus UBA1140. The sequence goes on along the minus strand of JALSQJ010000059.1, from coordinate 839 downwards.
TGGATATTAAGTTGGGTCATGGCATTCACGCTACAACAACAGTAGCCATAGTAGGAGAAGAGTAGAGTGTTTCATGCAACAACAATACTTGCCTACAAAGGTAAAGATAACGCAGTAATTGGTGGTGATGGTCAAGTTAGTTTTGGTGATACCATCTTAAAAGGTAATGCAACTAAGATTCGTTCTCTATATAAAGGAAAAATCTTAGCAGGTTTTGCAGGAAGCACAGCAGATGCATTTAACCTTTTTGATATGTTTGAGAACATTTTAGAGGAGAAAAAGGGCGATATTTTAAAGTCGGTCATTGAGTTCTCTAAGATGTGGCGAAAAGATAAACATCTGCGACAACTAGAGGCTATGATGTTGGTTCTTAACCGTGACCACATTTTCATCTTGACAGGTACAGGAGATGTAGTTGAACCAGAAGATGGAAAGATTGCCTCTATTGGTTCAGGTGGAAACTATGCCATATCGGCAGCTAGAGCGTTAGATAAACATAGTAATCTATCAGCAAAAGAGTTGGTTAAGGAGTCCTTAACCATTGCAGGTGAGATTTGTATCTACACCAACACAAATATTAAACTACTGGAGCTTTAATTGAGAACTATTCCTACAAATTTAACCCCAAAAGAGATTGTCTCTTTTTTAGATAAATATGTTATTGGGCAGGGAAATGCCAAAAAGACTATCGCTGTAGCACTTAGAAACCGATACCGAAGATTACAGTTAGATGAAGAGATGCAACGTGATGTTATGCCTAAAAATATCTTAATGATAGGTAGTACAGGTGTTGGTAAAACTGAGATTGCAAGACGACTATCAACCATGATGAGATTGCC
>JALSQJ010000058.1 GCA_026985495.1 Campylobacteraceae bacterium | reverse complement strand
AGTAAAATCTGGAAAGTACTTATCCCAATGTCGAGCTAAAATTGACTTTGCGTCATATTCTCTAATCGCTTTTTGAGCCATTGAGTTCTCCTTGTTTAAATTGTGTTGATGGTAGTTTAACATTAGCAGGATTTAATCTCTATATTTCAGCCTTATAGTGCTTAGAAGTTTTAATTATTTGTGTATTTTAGGAACATCTTACTCTTGACACTCTTCAATGCCATAATATTTTAATTGATATTGCACTTTCTTGCTATTAACTGTGTAACAATTTTGACCAATCTCTTTAAGCTCCATCACCTGCCAATAGGGCTCATAAAAAGGGTAAGCAAAATGTTTTGATTTGTCATCTATAAGATAAAAAAAAGATTTATGAAAAAGAATTACAAAACTACTTATAACAAGAGAAGTAATAACAATCTGAAATCCAAAACGATACATTTTTTGAAATTGAGGTAACCGTACTTGAACAGTTTGTAAATAGATTAAAATCATTAACACCACTGAAACAATGACATAGGGAACAAAGTTAGTCATGTCAACCTGTTGACGTAGTGAAAGTAGTATAGATAGAACAAATGCAGTAAAAGATATATACCACAATATATCTTTTTTCTCTCTCAACCAAATTCGATAGAGAGCATAAAAGAAATAGATAAAAACCAATGGAGAGAAGAGTGCCATATAGAGTCCAAATAACTCCATAAACTCGCCACTTGGTTTTCCATTAACCATTATTCCATTAAAATATAGTAGAGAGATAGCCGATAGCAAGATAGAGAAAACAAAAAGTACTCTATCTCGTTTAAAAGCTGAAAAGATAGAGAGTGCTATAAAAAAGATAATAGATGCGTCATGAACTAAAAGAAGTAGAACCATTATGAAAACTTCTATGTATATTTTTTTCTTTTCATGAAAAATAAGAAATAGCAACACTAAACTAACTACAACAACTGCAATATTGACCAAAATAGCAGAGGTAATAATACCAGGAAGAAGTGCAAAAATGGTTGTAGATAAGTAACTATCTTCTCTCTTTTTAAAATAAGATTTTGACATTAAAAAAAAGAGAGGGATATTTAAAAGTCCAAAAAATAAAAAAGGTAAACGAAAATCTAACTGATTGTTAAACCACCCTGTCGCAAAATGTGTTAATTGATAAAGTACTCTATCATCAGTATAGTAAACTAAAGCCTCATTAGGACCAATAGGTAACGTTATACTCAAGTAGAGTAAAGCAACAGCATATGAAATATAAAAGAGTAAAAAGGCTGTACGGCTCAAGTAAATACTTTTAGAGTTTTAAAAAGTTGTCCAACATCTCATACCCATGTTCTGACATTATTGACTCTGGGTGAAACTGTACACCATAAACATCTTTTCCCTCTATCTCAAGAGACATTATCTCATGGTCATCTTTAGAGTAAGAGGTTGGAATAACCTGAGTAGGTAAATTCTCTTGATTGACGATTAATGAGTGATAACGTGTTGCACGAAACTCTTGTGGTAAACCTTTAAAGATAGTTGTCTCTTTCTCAATCTCAACCTGTGAAGTCTTACCATGCATCATATTTTTTGCTCGAATAACCTCTGCTCCAAATGCCTGTGCAATGCTTTGATGTCCCAAACAGATACCCAAAATAGGTGTAGAGTTTGCAAACTCTTTAATAACTTCTAATGTTATCCCTGCCTCATTAGGTGTTGCAGGGCCAGGAGATATAATAATTTTTTCTGGATTTAATGCTTTTATCTCTTCTACAGTTAATTCGTCATTACGAATAACCTTTAAATCAGCCCCAAGCTCTAAGCAGTATTGAACTACATTATATGTAAAGCTATCATAATTATCTATCATTAAAATCATTTTTATTTTTCCTAGCAATATAATTAAAAGAAGTATATCTAATGACTACTTTTAGGTAAATTTATCTTATCTTAAAAGATTATAGAATTTATTAAGAAAAAATATTAGATTTTATCTATATTATAAACACAATAAAGGATAGATAGATGAAATTTTTTATAATGATACTTATAATGTTACTCATTACTGCGTGTCAAAGTAGAGAAGAGACAACATATGAAAAAAATAGAGGATATGGCATACCTTGGGAGAAAAATTTAGAGACGGCTTTCAAAAAAGCTAAAGAGCAACACAAGATACTCTTAGTTATGGCAGTAAGTGATGGTTGTACTTGGTGTAACAAAATGAAAAAAAATACACTATCAAATCCAAAAGTAGCTGAAAAATTAAAAAAGTATATTTTAGTAATGGCAGACAGAGAAACACCTAGTGAGAAAGAGCAACTTCCCCCCTTTAAACATGTTCCTATCATCTTCTTTATGACATATAAAAAAGAGACTTTAGATAGTCTTAGAGGCTATTTTACAGCTGAAGATTTTTTAGACTATTTAAAGGATTTTGAAGAGGAGTAATTCCTACTACAGTTACAAATCACTTATAACCTGAATTAAGAGGTTATAACCTTAGTATCAATAACCTTTAACTCTTTTAACTTTTTGTTCTCTATTCGTTTTCCACGCCAATAGTAGCCACCAATCGCACCACCAGCAGCCGTCATTGTTAAGAGTCCAGCTGTTACGAGCTGTGCCATCATAAAGAGAACACCGACACCTAGCACCCCTGCAAAAGCAGCTCCAACTTTAAAGTTTGCCTTAGCATGAGTAATCTTTGCCTCTTTGGCTATCTCTTTTTGAGCATTTTTAATTACTCTTGTTTTGGCTCTTTCTGCTTTAACTCTTAACTCCTCTCTCTCTTTTGCAAACTTACTGCTTAACTTGTGTTCACTATCTTTTTTAAAATGTTCAGATAGAGAAGTGAACCAAAAGGCAACAATAAGTGCCATAAATAAGAGAGGAATAATCAAACGTAAAAGAGATATTTCATTAAACTCATTAGGACTAATATAGATTATAAATGCTGTTCCTAACTGAACTAAAACTATTCCTAATAAAAATTTTAAAAGTTGCATATTAACTCCTATTTTAAATCTTCAGACCAAAAAAACTCAATCCACCCTTTAGGCTCTTTTACCCACCATGTAGGCTCAATTATAGCTGTTGGTTTATAAAAGATAGATGCAGTGTAGAACTCAATCATTGGATATTTAGACTCTAAAACCTTTAGAACCTCTACTAGAGTCTCACCACTATCTACAATGTCATCTACAATTAAGACTCTTTTTATCTCTGATAAATTGGGAATATTAAAAACCGTTACCTCATCAAGCTTTTTAGTACCATTATAACCAATGGTGTTAATAGCATAAACTTTACGAATATTATAATATTCTCCTAACATCTGCCCCATACTCAACCCACCACGAGCAATAGGTAAAATAACTTCAAACTCTTGGTCAATATTGTGAGTTAAAGCTTTTAAATCCTCTTTGAACTCCTTATAAGGATAATAAATTTTACTCATAAACCTTCAACTCATTATAGAGGCTATCTCTCTCTACAGGAGTAAAGCCTGAACTTTTAATCAGAGAGATAAACTCATCTAGCTCTATACCATTAGCACTCTTTGCTCCTGCAGCTGATTGAATTGCCTCTTTTTCTATTGTTCCATCAAGGTCATTTGCTCCAAACTCTTGTGCTATTAGAGCTAAGTTAATGGTAGAGGTTGCCCAATAGGCTTTAATATTTGGAATATTATCAAGTACTATTCTTGAAATAGCATAGGTTTTTAAAATCTCTTGCCCACTTGGAAAATTACAGTTTTTTAGAAAGTTATTCTCTTTTTGATATACCAATGGAATAAATGCATTAAATCCACCTGTTTTATCTTGTAAATCTCTTAATCGTATCATATGGTCAATTCTATTTGCCCTACTCTCTACATGACCAAAAAGCATTGTAGCATTAGACTCTTTTCCTCTATTGTGCCACTTCTCATGAATATCTAACCATTGAGATGATGTTACTTTACCTTTACATAGATAATCTCTAACCTCTTCATCAAAAATCTCTGCTCCACCACCTGGCATAGAGTCCACACCACTCTCTATCATAAGGTCTAAAACCTCATCATAACTCAATCCATATTGACGGTGTAAAAAGTCAACTTCAGCTCCTGTCATTGATTTTATATGGATATGAGGGAACTTCTCTTTTATCTTTCTAAAAGCACCCATATACCACTCTACACCATCATTTGGATTGTGTGCAGAGACTATATGCAACTCTTTAACCCCTTTTTCTATAGAGTTTGTAGCAATCTCTAAAATCTTCTCATGACTCATTGTATATTGATTTGGATTTTTTCTACTAGCACTATAAGCACAAAACTTACATGTATCGGCACATACATTAGTAGGGTTAATATGACGATTAATATTAAAATAGCTCTTTTTCCCAAACTTCTCTTGTCTAATCTCATCAGCAAGTTCACCTAATGTAAACAAATCTAGCTCGTAGAGAGCTTCTCCCTCTTTTTGAGTTAATCTAACTCTATTTTTTACTTTTTCTACTAAAGTCATTAAATCTATCCATAATTTTTTTTAATATTATACACTATTCACGTTAAGATGTACTATCAAGATAAATTAAAGAGTATATTCAGCTTAAAAGTTACATATATATTTTAAATATATTATTTTTAACAAAAAAATGTAAATTAAAGTCTATTAGTATATAATTCTTGAATTTTTTTATTTTAAGGATTTATAAATGTTTACTAAAAAAAATATTTTAGTTTTGATATTTCTACTATCTACAGTATCACTATTAGCAAAAGAGCCGAAATTTAATCATGGCTATGCTAAATTATACATCACATCAGTAGCAAAATCAAAACTTGGTAAAAAATATCTTTGGGGTGGAAATGGTCCTTACGCATATGACTGTTCTGGTTTTACAAAAGAAGTTTTTGCAAAAAATGGTATTAATATACCAAGAAACTCTTGGAACCAAGCCAAAGTTGGTAAAAAAATTCGTTCCTATAAAAAACTTCATCGAGGTGATTTAGTATTTTTTAACTCCAAACACCACAAAGGGGTTAACCATGTAGGTATCTATCTTGGTCATGGAAAGTTTATCCATGCAAGTCGTTTTCACCATCATATAGTTATCTCTCCTCTAAGAGAGTATAGACGTTACTTCAAATGGGGCAGACGTTTAGTTTAAATCACTTTTTGATGCAGTATCACTTTCTCTTCAGCCAACTCAATGTCGGCTGAACCTTTTCGAGTATCATAAACTACTACAAATATCTCATCGCCAGATTGTAAATAGTTCTTCTCACCAAATTCAGCATAAGCCGTAGCACCAATAGATATAAGTGCTTGTTTAGGATAGTTTGTCGCCTTTAGATGTTCTGAGATATCTTCAAGTGGTCCAAACTCTCTCTGCTTATTCATCTTTTCAATAAGCCAGTTTTCTAGCTTTTTATAAAAGTAACTGTAACCTAACAGTGGAGCATCTACTCCATAAGGGTATAAAATATTATCTCTTCGTACAAAAGAGCAGAGATGAAAGTTGTCCATCAACCCACCCTCTTCAAATTTATCTATTGTAATCCACTCACTTGCCATACCTTTTGAATTTGCACACCAAGACTTCTTTTCTGAAATCTTTTTTGCACCCTCTTTTCTAATGGTACAATCATTAAATGCCGTAAACTTTTGAGCCTTTAAACCAACTACATTTTTAGCTTCATTATATTCAATATCAAATAGAATAACTACTTCGGGTTCAACTTGTGCATTTGCTTCATAGGTTGGCAGTTCTAACTCTCTCTCACTAATAGGATACAATCCTAAAAAACTCTCTGAATTTGGAAGATAAAAAGGGAAAATTCCTTTGGGTTCATCTTCCTCTTTTGTTACTACATTTTCAAAATCTTTCAACTCACCTGCTTGTTCTAAATGGTGTGCAAAATTACCTGCAACTCCCAAACCGATTATATCTCTCACTATCTATTCTCTTTTCTTATTCTCTTTTCTTTTGATAATAATATCATAGATAATTTAAAAATTACAAAAAGTTCATAATTAACTAAGAAAAATTAAGCTAGAATAAATCTTAACATTTTATTAAAAAATAAAACATGATAAGGAGCTGATAGAATGATGAAAGAAAAATCTCTTCTAAAAAGTTTACTTGTCCTCTCTCTATTTGCCTCTTCAGCATTGGCTATTGAAGTAAATATTAAAGCTGGACTTCCCTATGTTGACATCAATGTAGATGGTAAACCTTTTAGAATTCAAAGAATACAAGATACAAAACACAAACTTACTAATTCGTATAGTAAAACTTCCCGACCTGCACCTCCCTTTAGTATTCAACCCTTTCAACCAATTAAAGGTATTAAGACTGTTAGCGAGTTAGATGTTATAGATTTTTTAAAAAATAGAGTTTCAAAAAATCAAGGAATACTTCTTGATGCAAGAATGCCAAAATGGAATAGAGCAGGAACCATTCCCGCTTCTACTAATATTCCTTTTTCAATTTTAGCTTCAAAAAATGGGAATAACCCATACATTGAAAAAATTTTTGGACTGCTCGGTGTAGAGAAAAAAGGAACCTCATGGAACTTTGACAAAGCTCAAATGCTTCTTGTTTTTGATAATGGTCCATGGTGTCAACAAGGTGTACGTGCCATGCAAAACTTAGTTAAATTAGGTTATCCAAAATCAAAAATGCTATACTATAGAGGTGGTATGCAGTTTTGGCAAATTTTGGGGTTAAGCACTATTATCCCTAAATAACATAACGTTGAAGAAAAGGAGATACAATGTTAAATAAAGATGAATACAACCAAGAGGAATATAACAACTACTATCGTCAAGAGGTAGAGGGTGCAGAGATTAGAGGTGGGAAAAGAGAGAGTGATGAAGAGGGAGGATCAAATAAGCTTATACTACCACTTGTTTTAGTTGCCTTGGGCATTGCAGGATTCTTCGGATACAAAACCATGAGTGGAGATTCATCTGATGAAACTATTGATACAACACTAAAGGTCTCAGCAGAGTCAACTCTACCACAAACCATGCAGTCTGATATGGACGAAGAAGAGGAGCCTACACCTACAGAAGATTCTAAAGTAGCTGATAAACCAACTTCATCTGATACAAAAAAAGTTGAAACTGTAACAGCAAAAGTAACAGATGAAGTTCAAAAAGCTGTTTCCCAAAAAGGGGAAATAGATCCTAATGAGGTAGCTTCAATTGTCGAATCTGTTATGCAACAGATGAATGCAAATAAAGATTCGGATGGTACATCAAAAACAACAACTGCTGAAAAAGAAGATAAAGAGTTAATGAATAAACTTTCAAATACAGATGTTGACTCAGTAACTGCTGACCTTACTGCAGCTTTAAATGATGTTAATATTAATGAGAATACTCATATTGACAACGGCAAACAACATATTGATGTTTATAACAAAGTTAATGTTCAAAATGAATCAGGAGAAGATAGCTTAAGTAAACTCTCTGACCAAATTAACAGTGTCATTAGTGAAGAGGGTGGTGTGGCTAAAAATCCAGAAAAAGAGTACACTGAAGGTCTTAAAAAAGAGGTTGTATCTCGTGAAAAAGAGATGAGAATTATCATTGTTAAAAAGGGAGATACTCTTGGTAAATTGGCTAAAAGAGCCTATGGGAATGTAATGGAGTACAAACGTATATACAAAGCTAACCCTGAAATAACAAGACCAGATAGAATCTATATTGGACAAAAAATCCGTATTCCAATAGATTAAATATCAATAGAGACTATCTCTATTGATATAAAGAATAAAAACAAAGGAAATCTATGAAAAAATTACTACTATTACCTCTTTTTACATCTTTTCTTTTAGCTGAAAATACAACAGTGAAGATTACGAAAGATATCCCTTATATCTATACTACAGATTCAGGGAAATCTATAAAAATTGAACGTATTCAAGATGTAAACAACCGACTAACTGATGACTATACAAAAACATCACGTCCTTGTCCCCCATTTTGTATTCAACCTACAAAGATTGACCCAGAGATAGAGAACTTTGAAGAGTTAGAGCTTCTACACTTTATGCAAACTAAAGTAAAAGATGGAACAGGTATAATTGTTGATGCACGTCTTAAAAGTTGGTTTGAATTAGAATCAATCCCATCTGCTATTAATATCCCTTTTCCTATTATACAAAATGCAACAAAAGAGAAAGCAAAACGGATTTTTATGCTTTTAGGTATGACCATTGACCCTGATGGAACATGGAACTTCTCAAATGTTAAAGATTTAGCTATCTATTGTAATGGTGTCTGGTGTGGACAGAGTCACCACTTTATGATGGGTATTCTAAAACATCACTATCCAAAAAGTAAACTACACTACTACAGAAGTGGTCTTCAAGGTTGGAAACTTCTTGGTTTAACAACCATTGTTCATAAAGAGATTAAAAAAGATTAATCTAATGAGAGGTCTCCCCTCTCATCTATCCACTTCACGACAAAATCAAAATAATCATTTTTAAATATTTTTGAAATTAATTCTGGGTACATACTTAAGATAAAAGAGTATAAATAAAATTTGAAAGGAAAAGAGATGGTGCGTCAGAGAGGATTTGAACCTCCACACCCGTAAGGCACTACCCCCTCAAGGTAGCGTGTCTACCGTTCCACCACTGACGCAAATGGGAACTATTTACTTTTAAAGAGTAATAACTTTTGTAATAAAATGAGGGTATAACTGTTAAGTTAGGGTGGCATTATACCACCCTATACTTAGCTTTTCTTTAAATATTAACCTAAAAATGGGTTAGCATAAAGAGCAATAAGAGCAATAACAAGTGTATAGATAACTTGTGCTTCAATCATTGCAAGAGCAATAAACATTGTAGTCATTAGTTTACCACCAAGACCAGGGTTTCTAGCTGTACCAGCAATAGTTGCAGCAGCAGTATGACCCATACCAATAGCTCCACCAAGAGCAGCAAGACCAAGACCAACACCAGCAGCAACTACTGAATAAGCTTGAACCATTTCACTTTCACCAGCGAAAGCAACAGCACCAAGTGCTAAGAAAAGTAAGAAAAACTTTTTCATTTTTAAATCCTTAAATTGATGGGCTTTAAGTCCCCTTAGACTGCGTTCCAAAGTCTGTTCGGATAGCGTAAACATCAAACGATGCCAACAAGCACATAAATGCAACCTGTTTCCCTACTTATCACTTCGTAATAACGCGTGAATTATAGCTAAGATAAGATGAAAGAGGTATTAAGAGAATATAATAGAAAGATGTAACTATACAAAAAAATGTAAGTGTGGAGATACAACACACTTACAAGAGGTTTAAAAAATGTATGCAGGGGTACAGAGTTCCACTTTTTTACCCTTTTGTTCAAGAACAATAATATCAATAGTATCACCAACATTGTAACGCTCTTCAAGATTATTAACTCTCTCTTTTGCCACTTTTGAGATGTGAAGCAGTGCATCAAAACCATCTGGCATCTCTACAAACATACCAAACTCAACTATTTTTTTGATTTTACCTGAGTATTGTTTATTTATCTCATAAACCATCTGTCTCTTTATAGGGGCAGAGGTAATATTATCAATAAATGCTTTTGCATCCTCAACGCTCTCTTTTGATGCACCTGTAATTTTAACTCTATTTGTATCTCGGTCAATATCTATACTGACACTATATCTCTCTATAATTTCACGAATAGTTCCACCACCTTTTCCAATGATAGCAGGAATATGACTAGAATCTATAGAAAATTCAATCGAACTAGGAAGTGCAGAGCTTGGAGTTATCTCTTTAAGTGCTTTTTCCATAATAGCTAAAATATGCAAACGACCCTCTTTTGCTTGATAGAGTGCATCTCTTAGAACATCTGCTTCAATTCCTCCTAGTTTAATATCCATCTGCATAGCAGTTATACCATCTTGAGTACCTGTAATCTTAAAATCCATATCACCATCATGGTCTTCTAAGCCCATAATATCAGAGAGAACACAATATTTTGTACCATCAGTTACTAAGCCCATAGCGATACCTGCAACCAATTTAGAGGTCTCTACCTCTGCTGCTTTAAGTGCCAATGAGCCACCACAAACTGTTGCCATACTAGATGAACCATTTGACTCTAAAATTTCAGAAACAAGACGAACTGTTCCATCTCTTTTAAGGTCAAGAGTTGGTTCTAATCCACGCTTACCTAAGTTACCATGCCCCAACTCTCTACGACCTGGAGCTCTTGCTGGTTTTGCTTCACCAACAGAGAAGGAAGGGAAGTTATAGTGAACCATAAAGGTCTCATATTTTACTGTTTTAGAACCAATTAAATCATACGATTGTGCCGATTTTATGTCACCAAGTGTTGCTGTTACTAAAGCTTGTGTTTGACCTCTTGTAAAGAGACAAGAGCCATGAACAGAGGGTAAAATATTGGTCTCAATATCAATAGGACGAACCTCATTTAAGGCACGACCATCTGCACGAATTGATTTATCTAAAATAAGTGAACGAACTACCGATTTTTTATATATCTCTAACATTTTAGAAACCAACTCTTTATCTACCTCTTCACCCTCCTTCTCTAATTCATCTATAATACTCTGACAAACTCTTTTAAGCTCTTGACTTCGTTCAGATTTTGCCATTGATTGAACTGCTTTAGATACTGCATCTGCATAGTTATTTTTTATAAACTCATAGAGTTCAGCATCTTCTCTATCCTCTGATAATTCAACCTCTATCTCCTCTTTTTTTGCTATTTTAAACCCACTCTCATACTCTATAGTCGCTTGTTCAATAGCTGTTTGAGCAATATCAATAATCTCTAATAGCTCATCCTCTTCTAGCTCATTGGTCTGTTGAATATGCTCTTTTTCAGATGCATGAACACACATCTCAATCATAAGTATATCTGAACCTGAACCCACTACTAAAAGGTCAAGAGTTGACTCCTCTTGTTCAATAAGTGTAGGGTTAATTAAAACTTCATCATCTATCTTTCCAAGACGAACAGCAGCAACTGCTTGATTTATTGGGATATCGGAAGTATAAAGAGCTGCAGAAGCAGCATGCATCGCTGCTACTTGCATGTCAACTTCAGCATCGGCACTCATTACAGTTATAGTTACAACTACAGGGTAGTGAAAACCTTTTGGAAAAAGAGGACGCAAAGAACGGTCAACAATTCGTGAAGTTAATGTCTCAAAATCACCTGGTTTAGTCTCTCTCTTTACAAATCCACCTGGAATTTTTGCAGCAGCATAAGATTTTTCTATATATTGAACCGTTAAAGGCAAAAAATCTTCATCTACAGGTGTTGGGGCAATAGCAATCGCTGCTAAAAGCACAGCATCTCCACAACTGTAAAGTACAGCACCACTTGCTTGTTTTGCTACTTTATTAAATCGGTATTTCTCTTCTAAATTATTACAACTAATTACAATATTTTGTTCATTCATTACGCTCTCTCTTCTCTATTATTTTTCATTATTGCTTCTATCTCTTCAAAACTAAAAGAGTCAATCTCTTTATAGTAGTACTCAATAGATATATAATCGTCTATCTTATGTGGACAAAAAATATTATCACAAACTGTTACCAAATTCTCATAGACAACATTGTCTAACACAGGTACAGCAATGAAAATATTTTTAGCCCCCAAAGATATGGCTGTCTTTACAGCTGCCATCATTGTTAATCCTGTCTCTACACACTCATCAGTTAATATTACATATCTATTTTCTAAGCTTACTAATCCTTCTCCATTACGATATTTTTGTATATATCCTGAAATTTCATTACTATATTTACGATATGCCTCATTATAAATATAATCTTTTGGTATATTAAAAGCATCAGTTAAAGCTCTATGAATAACAATCTCCTCTGTCTCACCAACAATAGCAATGGTCAATTTTGGGTTTATATGAGAGTAGATTCGTTCAGTTAACAAAATATCCATTGGAGCATCTAACTTTTTAGACAACTGTTGAGCAAAATATAGACCACCTTCACTAATGCCTAAAACAATAACATTCTCTAGTGAATAGATACTTAAAGGCAACTCATCTATTAATTTCAAAGCTGCATCTTCTCTATTTTTAAAGAGTACTTTATTCACTATTTACCACCTGATGCTGCAGCTGCTGTACCTAAAAGATTCTTCAGGTCATTATCTACAAAACTTACACCCAAACCAACAGATACAGAGTTAGCTCCACTATTTAAAAGGTTATTCCCACTCAAGTAGGCATTAATATGTTTAAAAAATTGATAACGTATAGTAGTTGTTAAATTTGGGTTAGTTCCCCTTATGTCATTGACTGCATTAAAGTCATAAACATCTGTAGAGAACTTTAATGTATCATTTAGTGCAAAGTAGTCCACACCAACTCCACCTTGATTCTCTATAATTCCTACACGAAATAGTAGGTCATCATAACGCTTACCATATTGAGCAGAGAGTAAAAAATTACTCTTTGAATGCAATTTATTACCAACAAAGCCTCTTGTAGCACTACTATCTGCTTCAAATGATGGTCCAGAGGTTAGCCCTAGCATATAAAATCTAGTAGGGTCAGGTTTTAAAGTAACATTAAGATGAGTCTTAGAGTAGCCTCCATCATCATAAACCTCATCACCTCTCATCTCTACATGAAGCTCACTCTTTATCATACTATCCAAATAGTCATCTACCTTTTTCATAGTCTCTTTTCCATCAGAGAAGAAACCATCAACCGATGTCAATGCACTAGATAGACTCTTTTTATTACTAGAGACTACATCATTAATATTATCTTCTAGCTTTACAAACTTACTCAATGCATTAGGTAAATCTCTATCAAGCATGGCTGATACTGAATTTAGATATTTGGTTATACTATCAAGTCTAGCCATGATTTGAGGTAAATCTCTATTGACCCCCTGCCCCACTTTTTTAAACTCTTTAGAGGTTAAAGTTATCTCATCGCTCATCTTAGCAAACTTTTTAATAGTCAAGTTTGCACTCTTTAAAGAGCTATTTGCATTGGATAAAATCTCATGAATAGTCTGATTATCATCTTTTGAGATTGAAGCTAATAGTGTAGAGAACTCATTTAAATTACTCAATGTCTCTTTTATATCTTTTTGACTCTTACTATCTAAGACTTGACGAATATCTTTAACCAAAAGTGAAATCTGTCTAAACGCCTCATCTGCTGCTGTTGACGCATCGGCAATAGAAGAGACCTTCTCCTCTTTCGATAGTAGTTGATTTGCTACTAAATTTTTAGTAGAAACTCCTGGTTTTATATCTAAAAATTTTCCACCTAAAAGTGAATCTTGAGAGATTACAATAGTAGAATCATCTGGAATTTGCACACCTTCATTAATTTTCAAAAGTGTTTGCACTTCATTATTCACTAAAGAGACATGCTCCACGTAACCAATATCGACACCTTTTAATTTTACTTTTGCCTTCTCTTTAAGCCCTGTACCATCTGCTATTTGAGCAGTTATTGGATAGGACTTTTTAAATAGATTATCAAAACTACTTAATTGTGAGAGCAGTCCAAAAAGGAAAAAGAGTGATAGTGTAATAAATAGACCTACTTTTGCTTCTGTTTTCATAATTATTGTCTGTTCCCTTGTCTTGAAAAATCTTTCTCTATATTTTTAGATATTGCCCCTATCGGATTTAGGCTTAACTCAAAATATAGGGCTGTGTTTCTAAATGATCTGTCTATATTTGGTATCTGCTCTTGTCCAAAACTTAATTTTGCACCCCAACACTTTTCTCTATGCTCCAAACCTACATTCCATTGATAGTTGAAATTATTTACCGTATCATAGTCACTACTTACATACCACCGATTATGTGGATTATAGGTATAAGTCAATGAAGTATGTAGAAAACTTGTCGCCGCTTGATTAGATATAAGATCATAATTGTAAAAATGTGTCATAAGTATATCATAATCATTTTTAGTATATGAAACAGTTGTTGTTAATGAGTGTAACTTATTTTTATCTAATGAATAGAAGAGATTTGAATAGAAGTCAAAATCTTCCCCTCTATATCCAAATTCATTATTTAAATCTCCTTGAGGAAGTATTGAGTGTGGATAACTTGTAAATGCTAACCTATGAAAAAGAGTAAGATTTAGATTATTATTGTAATAGTATTGACTAAGCCCCATAGAGAGGTTTTCCAGTTCAGTTTGTGTAACAAAAAGCTCTTGCTGTTCTGCTGTTAAATTTCTATATTTATCAGGTCGTTCACGCTCAAAACTTGGTTTTGTATAGATAATTGAAGGATGAATTGTATGAATATTAGAACCATACTGTTTACTTAAATCTGATGAGAGTTCAAGGGTATGATAATTTCGATAAAATTGATAATCTTCTCTATCTTGCTGTAAATTTGAGAAAAAAACATCACTTAAATATAAATTTTCAGTTACAGAAAAATCTAAAAAATCATTAAAGAAAGAGTCATAGTAAGTGACAGGTAAATCAAACTCACTCTGATAAGCTCTACTCCCTTTTACTCTTGTATAGTTATGAACTCTTGCATCAAAGGTATAAAAGAGTTTATCTGAAATAAGATAGTTTATAAAACTATGATACTGAATAGTGGGCAACTCTTGTATAGTATCACTATTACTACGTTTACTTGTATCTATATAGTAACGTGCATATAGTCCCAAATAATCTTTTTCATCATAAATAAAACTATTCAATCTTGACTCAATTAGATTTGCAGAGAGCAATCCTCCAGCTGAATCCTTCTGTAGATTTAAATACTCTAAATCATTTAAATAGGTTGCATTAACATATAGACCACTCTTATAGTCATCTAAAAAAGTTGATTTTGGTAGAAAGTCTGTAGAATTATAGAAAAACTCTACCCCATAATGCTCATTGTTAAAATAATTTTTATTGGCAAAAGATTCAAAATTTTTAAAATAACCAAAACGTAACTGCCCCTTCGAACTATTTGAGTCTATAAATCTAGTAGTAATGTGTCCTCCAAACCCCCTATTTGTACGAATTTGAGGGTTAAATTCTATATCTAAATTTTCCATAGGTGCATAGAAAAATGGTTGCTGATATGCCATACCTTCATCTGAAGAAAACTTAAAAAGAGGAAAAAGAAACCCCGTTGTTCGTTCATTAATCGTAGGGAAAGTAAGATAAGGAAAATAGAAAATAGGTGTATCAAAAAAAGTTAATTTTGCACCATTAAGTTCTATATAGTTTTCAGCTTTATGATATTGTGCCTCTGCAAAATCAATTGTCCATTCAGGATCTTTAGTGTTACAAGAAGAGAGCCTACTGTTCAAAATTTTATAATTATCTCTCTCTTTTTCTGCTCCATGTGCATCTATCCATAAATCATCTTGAGTTGTCAAAAGAAGTTTTTTAAATTTGATACTTTTATTGGTTGTATTAATCTCTAAACCATCTGAATAGATTTT
>JALSQJ010000057.1 GCA_026985495.1 Campylobacteraceae bacterium | reverse complement strand
AGAGACCTGACATCAATGAACCTAAATCAATACCACCATCTGCTCCTCCACCAAGTAAATTTCCTAATGCATTAGTAATAGCATCAGTATCTAGTCCTGTTGTTGCATCATCACTGTTACCCTGTATGATAGTTGCACCCATTTTTAATAAATCTGTTAAATCCATGTTTATCCTTGTTTGTTTTAATCCATTTAGTATATCTAAAATATCTTTAGATAAATCATAAAAGCTCTATTCCTTTTTCAGTAGAGCGTATTTTTTCAGATGCAATTAAAGAGGTAACTGAACGCTTAAAATTTTTTTTACTCATTCCAAATATACTCATAATCTCTTCAGGTTCACTCTTTGAATTTAAAGCTATTAAGCCACCTCTTTCATCAAGAAGTGTTAATATTTTAGTCTCAAAAATATCACTTGTAGCTTTTTTACCAATGGGTTGCAGAGACAAATCCAATTTTCCATCTTTACGAATTTTTTTGACATACGCCTCTCTTCTATCCCCTACCCTTAACTTCTCAAAAATTTCATTCTCAAAAAGCATTCCTTCATAAAGATTGTTCACGACAACTTTATATCCTAATGGAGTTTTAGCAATTACAAGGGTATCTACCTTTTGGTTTTTCTCTAAATCTTTAGGTTCATAAGAGAGCCATTTCCCAATTTTATGCGTCCCATATAGTCGTCCTGTCTCACTATCTAAACAGACACGTAAAATATACTTTGAACCAATATGAAAATGACATTTTTGTTGAGATAAAGGGACAAATAGATCTTTTGGTAATCCCCAATTTACAAAAGCTCCATACTGTTTGTAGTCCACAACAGTTAAGTAAGCAAACTCACCCAATTTTGCATATGGCATTTTAGTAGTTGCCACAGGTCGGTCTTCTGAATCGGTATAAACAAACACTTCTATCTCTGTACCAATTGGCATATCAGCTTCCATAACATAGATATTTGGTAGAAGAACCTCTTCAAAATTTTCGGCTCTTAGATAGAGACCATAATCAGTGTCACGCTCAACACGCAAGGTGTTAAGCTCACCAATAGCAATAGTTAAATTCAAATTACATCGTCTTTAAATGTTTAATAAACTTTTCAGATTTTTGAAAACCTGACATAGTTTTGTTAGGAAGGTAGTGATGCTCTTTATCAAAAAATATAATGGTTGGTGTACCAAAAATGTTGTACTTTTTCATGATAGCTTTCTCATCATCCGTTCCATTAGTTACATCAATAGTAATAAATGTAAATCTTTTTAGCTCCTCTTGCACTGCTACATCAGAAAAGGTAAACTCCTCCAACTCATCACAAGAGGCACAAGACTTTTTTCTAAAGTCAACCACTACAGGTTTTGTAGAGTTTGCAATCTCTTTGTCAAGTTTAGCAATAGAGTAACCTGATTTTGCTTCATGCTTTACAACTGAACTACCTTGAACAACTTTTGTTGATGTAAACTTTTCTAATGGATGAAGAACTGACCTAGCACCTGTTATATAGCCAATAAAGAGTACCGCTCCATAGAGCAAGAAGATAAATGCTAAAAGTTGTAATATTTTTTTAGAACCCACTTTTGCAGAAGAGTCATTAAATACACCCATATAGAATGCCGTACCCATAAAGAGTAGTGACCATAGAAGAAGAGTCCACTCTGGAGAGACTACTTTCCCTAACATAAAGATAGATAGCCCTAGCATTATAACACCAAAGCTATGAGAAACAATCGTCATCCAACCCCCTGGTCTTGGCATAAATTTACCTGCTCCTGCTCCTACAAGAAGAAGAGGAAGACCCATACCCATACTCATGGCAAAGAGTGCCATTCCACCAAGAATAGCATCTCCTGTTTGAGAGATAAAGAGGACAGCTCCTGCAAGTGGTGGTGCAACACAAGGTCCAATAATAAAGGCTGATAAAAAGCCCATAATGGCAGTTCCTAAAATTCCATTTCCTTGTGCATTGTCACTAATGGAGTTGATTTTTGATTGCCATGAAGATGGAAGTTGTATCTCATAGTAACCAAAGAGTGAAAGAGCCAAAGCAAAAAACATAACAGCAAACCCTGTCAATACCCAAGGACTCTGCATTACAGATTGAATATCAGCTCCTGCTAACCCTGAAATTACTCCTACTAAAGTGTAAGTAATTGCCATAGATAGTACATAAATCAAGGAGACAATAAATCCTGCCAATGCACTTGGCTCTTCATCTTCTGAATGTTGAGAAACAATAATAGAGGAGAGAATAGGAATCATAGGGAAGATACAAGGAGTCAATGCTAAGAAAAGACCAAAAAGTAAGAATAAGAATACAATAAAAAATGAACTCTCATGAACTAAAATATCAACAATAGCAGAAGGATTAGACTCTTCCATTGCTCTGCTTATTTTACTCCATGTACTAGTAGGATTTGGATTACCTTTAAAATCAAACTTATCACTTATTGGATTATAACAGACACCTCCTTTGTCTGCACAACCCGAAAAGTTGATAGCCAAAGTATAATCTTCTGATGTTTTTGAGTATATCTCTTTAAGTGGAATATTAACTAAAATCTCTTTGGTATAAACCATATTACCATCAACTTCATGTGGTTTTGGAAGTTTAACATCAAGTGTGTATTTATCTGGTTTTACAAGTGTAAATTTAAGTGTATCTGCATTGACATGAATTGTATCTGCTAAAGTAATTTTAGCTTCAATCATATCACCATGTTGCACTGCTGATGTTTTAAATGCTTTATCAGCTGATATAAAGTCATTTTTAATATTTCCAAATCCTGCATTTACAAATGTGGTAACAAGTAAAAGTAATTTTAAAAACTTCATTCTTCTTTTATCCCTTTTTAATGTAAAAATAATACTATCTAATTCAGAGTATCTAAATCATTATAGTTATCTTACGTGTACAATATGTGTAATACTATAGCAAAATTATATAAATAAAACTCTTTATAATTAGAAAAATACTCTTTATAAAAATAAAAAAGTATAAAAAATGTTCATTATTATAAATAATTACTATTAATTATGGAAATATAGATAAGAAAAGAGACAAAAATGTTAAATGACTTAAAATTTAAAACTACTCCAATTAGATGGCTATCCTTTACAAATAAGAGTTTGCAACAGGCTAAAATAGAAAACAAACCTATTTTTCTATTGATTACATCAATAGATTCATTCTGGTCAGATAGAATGCAAAAAGAGATTTCTGAAAATCAAAAGGTTATCGAGCTTTTAAATGAAAGATTTATCTGTATAAAAGTTGATAAATATAAGCGTCCTGATATAGAGAGATACTTCCAAAGAGTTCACTATCTATTAAATAGACGCTATGGAGGATTACCTCTTAGCATATTTTTTACTGAAAATTTAGAACCATTCTATGCAGGAGCATATATTGCACCCAAAGCTATGAAAGAGCTATTGGGTTTTGAAGAGCTTCTACATGTTATATCAAAGAAATATACTACTGATTATGAAACATTAACCCAAAAAGGGCAAGAGGTTCTTGAGTTTATCAACCCTAAAGAGGAGACTATTCAAGCCACTAAACTTCAATTAACTATTACAAAAACCATCAAGTCTCAAATAAAATTATTATTAGACAAAGAGTATGGTGGTTTTACTAAAGCACCTAAATTTCCAAATATCACAACATTAGAGCTTATTTTAGATACATATCAACTAGAAAAAGATAAAGAGCTTTTAGATAGTGTAGAGTTGACACTGACCAATATGGCAAAAGGTGGGTTTTATGATTTAGAAAATGGTGGGTTCTACAGCTATGCTAAAGATAGAGAGTGGAGAGTAGCACATGAGGTTAAAACAACTTATAATAATGCTACTTTAGCTAACCTCTACTTAAGAGCTTATAGTATTACTAAAAAGAGTTCCTATAAAGATATAGCATTAAAAACCATTGAGTATATGATGAGCCAACAAAAGGCTTCTAAACTTTTTGCTATAGAAGAGGAGATAACAACAGTTACAACTAATGCTATGATGATACGAACACTTATAAAAGCATCAACCATAGATAAAAAATATTTAACCTATGCTATAGAGACATTAGAGGCTACACTCTCTAATTTCTATATAGATGGAGTACTCTATCATACTCTATC